>JBFZBE010000031.1:0-5610 GCA_041308685.1 Phycisphaerae bacterium | reverse complement strand
CTAACGATTTTAGCCCTACTTAGCCGCGCCGAAATGGGAAATCTCAATCGCGATCACTATAATAGTCACCCAAATCCTAACATAAACACCCCGTCGATGCAATCCCAAACCGGAATAAAATGATACCGCCGACATCTTTTATCGGGCGGCTACCCCTTTTGCAGTTGGTCCATATACCGACGCATCAGATCCTCCCGCGTGATCATCCCCACAAAGTGCCCCGCCCCGGCCGCGTCACACACCGGCAAGCTGTTGACCTCCAGCCGAGAAAACAATTCCAAAATCGTATCCAGCGTATCGGCCGCCAGAACCGCCGGCACATCCGGCCGCGCCAAGTCCTCCCCGCCCATCACCGGAATCACCTCCGGATGCAGCAGGATATTGCGCAAGTCTTTTTCGCAGAGCAGCCCGCGGTACTTGCCGTGCTTGTCCACCACCACAAAATCGGACGCCTCCTCATCGGCGGTTTTGACGATGATCTCCCGCAGCGACGCCTCGGCCGATACCGTAACCACGCGCGGCTGCATGATCTCGGCCGCCGTGAACCGCCGCAGCAGGGCCGTGCGGGTATGCAGGGCAAAATCGATCCCCTCCTGATACAGCTTCAGCGAGGCGATGGAATAGCGGCAGAACTTCTGCGCCACCAGCAGCGCGATCGTCGCCGAAAACATCACCGGCAGGATGATCGCATAGTTGCGCGTCAGCTCAAACAGCAGCACGATGCTGGCCATCGGGGCGTGCGTCGTCGCGGCCATCACCGAGGCCATCCCCACCAAACTGTACGTCGCCGGATTCACGTCGGAAAAAATGCCGATACCCTGCATCAGCAGCCCGAACGCATACCCGACCGTCGCGCCCAAAAACAGCGACGGCGCAAAAATGCCGCCCGACCCGCCGCTGCCCAGCGTCAGCGCAGTTGCGCCGATCTTGGCCGCCGCCAGCGCCAGCAGCAGCAGCGCCGTCAGCGGCACCTCGGCAAACCGCGCCTCACTGGGCGCGCCCACACAGTAGCCGACAAACGCATACCCATGCCCGAACACCAGCGGCTTGCCCGCCGGCACACCGCCGGCCAGCCACAGCATCGCCAGCCCGATCGCGCCGACCCCGATCCCGCCCAGCGCGGGCTTGACGGCAAACGGCAGCCGCAGCTGGTCAAAGACCCCATCGACCGCATACATCGACCGAATAAAAATGACCGCCGTCGCCGCACACGCCAGCCCCAGCAGGACATAATTGCCCAGCTCATTCCAGCCGAACGCATACGCCATCACATCCGTCAGCGGAAAGATCGCATCCTGTTTGCCCAGCAAGCCCGCCGCCGTCACCCGGCTGATGACCGACGCGATCAGCAGCGGACAGAGCGTCTTGAAGTTGACCTCGCGCAAAAACACCTCCACCGCAAACAGCACCCCGGCGATCGGCGCATTAAAAATCGCCGACAGCCCCGCCGCAGCCCCGCAGCCGACCACGACCGGCAACTGATGCCGCAGCACGCCGAACGCCGAACCCAGCGACGAGCCAATCGCAGCGCCGATCTGAATGATCGGGCCTTCCGTCCCCGCCGAGCCGCCTGAACCGATGGTTACCGCCGCCGTAATCATCCTTCCTGCCGCTAAGTGGAACTTGATCTTGCCCCCGCGGCGGACGATGGCGTCCATCACCTCCGGCACACCATGCCCGACGGCCTCGCGCGTGTAATACCGGGCGATCAGCCCGACGATCAGCGCCCCGGCCGCCGGCAGAATAAACAGCATCACCGCCCTTCCGCCGAACAGCCCCTGCCCGTCGCCCAGACCGTCGCCGTAACACAACTGGCTCGTCCAGTGAATCAGCCGGTCAAACCCGACCGCCGCAAACGCCGCCAGCACCCCGATCCCCGCGGCCAGCACATACAACAACCAGCTCTCGAACCGCCACGCCGAAAATACCGGATCGATCTTATTTTGCTGTTTTGTTTTTTCCACAATAATGCTATTTCAACGATGCTGTTTTTCGCCACTGTCTATTTTTTATCGCAGCCTTTTATATTTACAAAGTCATGACACACTCTATTCCGCTTGACCGGACAGCAGCGGTTCCATTTCTTCATTCCACAAGCAGCAGCAATCCCGGCTCAGACAGATCACCCGACGTCTGGGCCGCACGGCCGACCCGATCAATAATTGCCCCGGAAATGACGATGCTGTGCCCCATCCTTTGTACAGCAGGGGTAATATCTTCAGCCGTATCGCCGGCCAAATCCTGAGCAAGGATGCGCCGCTTTTCAACCGGCGCATCGAAGTTGATGGTTACGGAATGAAACGGCCCGAAAATAGCAATCGGTTTTCCCACCGGGCCGGCTTGCAGCCGAAGTATGGCTTTGGGAGTTCGCGTCACCCGCCCGGGGAGGGTGCGCTGCAGCGAGGCCACGCTGATTGCGCCGTTTGGGTTGCGGGCGGCAACAACAAAAGGCAACCCGTCGCCAGCATCGACAACTTCAGGCAATTCGATCCCACGGGCAGTAACAGCCGGTGCCCGTTGAATTACTTTCTTGCCAACGACATCCTGATACCATGTTTCCTTTTCCCGGAAATCCCACTCGTCAGCCAGGGTTTGATCACTGGTGGTCACCTTGGCAGCCGCGCGACTAAACGGTGGAGCCAAACGCATCCAGCGTACGGCTCTTATAACTTCGTCGATGCGATGACCATACAGGGAAACATCGTTATTGCGTGAATCACTGAGCCGATAAAGAGGATGTCGCATAACGCCGATAGTGCATCCCAGCGCAGCCCCAAGATAAACCTCGTCTTCAGTATTCACCAATCCCTGCGCGGCAGGTTCCACGGGTACGTTTTGCAGAACCCAAACCGCACGGTCAAGCAGAGTAACCGTGCTTAATTGCGCCGTGGTGTCATAGAGGCGGAAAACATCGGCAAAAGGAGCGAATTTACGAGCCAATCCGCTGGGGTGATCCCAGCCGAAAAACCGGCCATCGCCATCCCAGTGATTCAGGGGCATGATGATACCGGCATGCTCGACGATGATTTCGGGGGCTTCCTCGCGGACAATGCGCGAAATCATCCGGCGAAAGGATTCGCGATCATCGCGCGCGCCCCAGTCCACTTTCCAATAATGGATCCCGGCATCACGGCACCAGCGGGCACGCTGGCGCCAGTATTTTTCCAGGTTGGCCTCATCCATTTCCTTCCCATCGCGGCCATCATTGAGCGCCTGTGCGGCAACCCAGAGTCCGGCACCGCGCCAACCGGCGGCGCGGACTTTTTCGTTGAGCTGGCGCAACCGCTGGACAGGGGTACCCGTGCAGGAAGGAAAACGCTTGGTGTTCAGTTCCATAGAACCAAAAGCCCATCGCTCCTGCGAACCCTCATCGGCCAGCGGAATGTCCCACCCGTCATCAAAAACGACAAACAGATCGCCGCGAATCCGGTTGTAGTAATGGGTGATCCAGCCGGGATCCTCAAAAACAGTTTTTTCCGCTATCTGATCACGCGCAGAACGTTCCTCCGCGTAGCCAAAATTCTGCACGCCCCAGGTGCAATAATAATTGGGGGACGAACCCGGTTCAGTGGGTATCAGATTGCGGCTCTTGTTCGTTTGCGCCGCCAGGTTAGCGGTGAATAACGCAGCCAGCAAATAGCTGAACATCCGGCTTCCAAACGTGTTATTTAAAGTCATCTGGTTGTTTCCCTTTCTGGACTGATGATCAGACCCGCACAGTCCCAATAAGTTTGTTTGATTTCATGGAATTCATTTAATCCGCACAATCCGCGGTTTCTATTTTCCGCCGCAGACAAACGCCGTCAGCAGCCGCACGCCAAAACCGATTGAACCCGGGGCATCTTTTTCTCCTGCGCCCCACACGCCCACGCCTGCGATATCGAGATGCGCCCATTTTGCCCCTTCGGCAAACTGACTGAGGAACCCCGCCGCCGTGCAGGCGCCTGCCCACTTGCCGCCGGTATTTTTCAAGTCGGCCACCTTGCTCTTCATCGCCTCGACATACTCATCGTCGCACGGCAGATGCCACACCCGCTCGCCCGTCGCCGTCGACGCCGCCTTGAGCTGTGCGATCAAGCCCTCATCATTGCTCATCAGCCCGGCGCGCTGAGTTCCAATCGCCACCACGCACGCCCCCGTCAGCGTCGCCACATCGACAATCGTCTTGCAGCCCAGCGTTTTGGCATACGCAATCGCGTCGCACAAGATCATCCGCCCCTCGGCGTCGGTGTTTTGAATCTCCACGGTCGTGCCGCTGAACGTGGTAATGATATCCCCGGGACGATAGCTCTTGCCGCCGGGCAAATTCTCCGCCGACGGAATCAGCCCGATGACCTCGGCATTCGGCTTAAGCTGCGCGATCGCCCGCATCGCATACAGCACCGCGATGCCGCCGGACTTGTCAAACTTCATATCCTGCATCCCTTCGCCGGGCTTGATGGAAATGCCGCCGGAATCAAACGTAATCGCCTTGCCGACCAGTGCGATCTTGGGGGTTTTGGCGGTCGTCTTGGCGGGCTTGTAGTGCAGCAGCATCAGCCGCGGCGGATTCTGTGAACCCTGTCCGACGGCTAAAATACCTCCCATCTTTTTGGCGGCCAATTGCTTTTCATCCAGCACGGTACACCGCAGGCCGCGTGTCTTTGCGGCGACCTTTTTGGCCTCGGCCGCCAGCGTCGCAGGCGTAATGACATTGGCCGGGCGATTGGCCAGCGTGCGGGCAGCATTTTGTGCCGCGCCGGTAATAACGCCGACCGCAGCGCCTTTTTTGACCGCCGCCAATTCTTTTTCATCCGCCGCCAAAATCACCGCCGTCAGCGCCGCCGAGCGTTTTTTGTCCGCCCCGGCAATATATTCATCGTACCGATACGCCCCAAAACACGCCCCCTCGGCCAGCGCCTGACCAGCGGCCGCCGCATCGCCGCCGCACAAAAGCAAGCCAACGGTTTTGGCCTTCATTGCCGTCGCCTGACTGGCCGCTGCCGCCGCGGCCTTGCGCAGCGCCTGTGCATCGCATTTGGCTTTCTCGCCCAACCCGACAAACAGCACGCGCGCCGCGGCCAGCTTGCCGTCGCTGTACACCAGCGCCGTTGTCTGCGGCTTGCCCTCAAAATCGCCCAGTCGTTTGAGCCGTCCCAGCGGGTCGCCCATCTTCTTGTTGACCGCCGCGGTCGCCGCGCAGCAGCAACCATCCTCAAACACCCCTATCGCTAGCAGATCGGCCTTAAACGCCGCCGCATCCGCCGCCGCCGCCTTTACACTGATATCCATCATCCGATTTTTCATAGCAAACTCCATTTATGCCACAGAACACAGAAGTCAGAATGTAGAATGTAGAATGTAGAATGTAGGAATATACTCCTTACTTTTGACAATTAACTTTTAACATAAAAAAATCTGTGTCATCTGTGAAATCTGTGTCTAAAACCTTTATCCTGTAAATCCCGCTGAGCATTGCAAAGTCCCGACTCGTCGGGATTAATCCTGTCTAAAAAAATTAAAATTCAAAAATCCGTGCGAATCCGCGTAATCCGCGGTTGCCTTTCATTTCTTTTCCGCTTTGTGTTTCTTTTCCGCGCGATACCGCAGATAGCTTTCAATGAACGGCTC
>JBFZBE010000030.1:0-3928 GCA_041308685.1 Phycisphaerae bacterium | reverse complement strand
ATACTCGCGCGGTCAATTGCTGGTCGAGGCGATCCCGGCGTACCGGACGTTGTTTTTAACTGTCTTCGAAAAGCTCACTCAGCATCGGACTCAAAAGGATTAACCGATGGCCAAAGAAATTGTCATCATCAGCGGCAAAGGCGGTACCGGCAAAACCAGCATTACCGCCGCATTTGCGGCGCTGGCACAAAACGCCGTGTTGGCCGATTGCGACGTGGATGCGGCGGATTTGCACTTGGTAATGAACCCGACGGTTGTGCGGCAGGCCGACTTTTCCGGCGGCAAGCTGGCCGCGATCGACGCCGCTCAATGCGTCAGTTGCGGCAAATGCGCCGCCTTGTGCCGATTTGACGCGATTGGTCTGAACGGCCCGGGCAATGACATCGTCGCCAAGACGTACACCGTCAATCCGATTGGCTGTGAGGGCTGCAAGGTCTGTGTGGAATTTTGTCCCGTCAATGCCATTGCCTTTGAGCCGGCGATCAATGGACAGTGGTTTGTCTCACAGACACGGTTTGGCCCGATGGTGCATGCCCAATTGGGCATCGCACAGGAAAACAGCGGCAAACTGGTCACGCTGATTCGCAGCGAGGCCAAACGGATTGCTCAAGAACAGCATAAACAACTCGTGATTGTGGACGGTTCGCCGGGCATCGGCTGTCCGGTGATCGCCTCCATTACCGGATCGGATGCGGCGCTGATCGTAACCGAGCCGACGCTGTCGGGTCTGCACGACCTGCAGCGCGTCGCGCAACTGGCCAACAACTTCGGCGTCAAAACACTGGTCTGCATCAACAAGGCGGACATCAATCCGCAGATGAGCGACCATATCACCGAGCAGGCCGAAAAACAGGGGCTGACGGTCATCGGCCGGCTCCCCTACAATGACGACTTTACCCGAGCACAGATAAAAAAGACGACGATTATTGAATATGGCAATGACCATTTGGCCGAATTGGTCACGTCCCTGTGGCGGCAGGTTGCAGACGCCGTGGGGTAATTTTACAAAGACACATCCCAGCAAAACAAGGAAACAGTATGTCCGAGTGTGCAATGCAGAATAACAGTTTCCAAGCCGACGACGAGCGGCTCGGCATTCGTCATCAAATGAGCCGTATCCGGCACAAGATCATCGTTATGTCCGGCAAGGGCGGCGTCGGCAAAAGCACCGTCGCGGTCAATCTGGCCGTCTCGCTGGCGGCAGCGGGTAAAAAAGTCGGGCTGCTGGATATCGATATTCATGGGCCGAGCATCCCCAAGATTCTCAATCTGGAGGACAAAAAGCCCGTCGGTCTGGCCGAGCGAATAGAGCCGATCGCCGTGATGGACAACCTGGTCGCAATGTCCATCGGCTTTTTACTGCCCAATCCGGACAGCCCCATCATTTGGCGCGGGCCGATGAAATACCAGATGATCAAACAGTTCCTCAAAGATGTCGAGTGGTCGGCGCTGGATTATCTGATCGTGGACGCCCCTCCCGGCACCGGTGACGAACCGCTGGGCATCATCCAATTGATCGGCGACGCGGACGGGGCGATCATTGTAACCACGCCTCAGCAGTTGGCGATCACCGATGTGCGCAAGAGCGTCTCTTTCTGCCGCCAGCTCGATCTGCCGGTGCTGGGCGTGATTGAAAATATGAGCGGGTTTGTCTGTCCCGACTGCGGCCATACCGTCGATGTCTTTAAAAGCGGCGGCGGTGAAAATATGGCGTTGGAAATGAACATCGCCTTTCTCGGGCGCATCCCGCTGGACCCGCGGATCGTACAGGCCAGCGATGCCGGACAGCCGTATGTACAGACCTTCAAAGACAGCCCCGCCGCCAAATCGTTTGCCGCGGCGATCCGGCCGATCCTTGAGCTGGATAAGTCAAACTCCAACAAACAAACAACAGGAGACAAAAACATGCGTTTTGCAATCCCCCTTTATGAAGGCAAGCTCTGTCAGCATTTTGGCCACTGCGATGTGTTTGCCGTCATCGACACCGACAGCGGAAAAATCGTCAGCCGCAAAGACCTCACCCCGCCGCCGCACGAGCCGGGCGTACTGCCTCAATGGCTCAGTGAGCAGGGCGTCAACATCATCGTCGCCGGCGGAATGGGACAGCGCGCCCAGCAGTTGTTCACACAAAAGAGCATTCAGGTTGTCGTCGGCGCCCCGGTCGATACGCCGGAAAACCTGATTACGGCCTGGCACAACCAGACGCTCGCTACCGGCACAAACACCTGCGATCACTAAAACCAGCGATGATCTTTTATTCTGACAAAGCGATGGAGGCCTTTATGAACCCGCAAAACGTCGGCGAGATCGCCGACGCCGACGGGACAGGAACCATCGGCTCAGAAGAATGCGGCGATATGATCCGCGTCTGGATCAAGGTTGCCGACGATCATCTGAAAGAGATCAAGTACAAGGTCTTCGGCTGTCCGGCGGCGATTGCCTGCTGCAGCCGAATGACCGAGATGGCGATGGGACTGTCGCTGGATGCGGCCAATGATTTGACCGATGAACACGTCGCCGCGTCGCTGGACGGCCTGCCGCTGGACAAGATGCACTGCTCGGCGCTGGCCGCTTCCGCTTTGCATGAGGCCATCTTGGATTATATTCATAGAAGCATCAAATAGGAACCTTATGATAACAGACCCAGCGGAACCGCTGCATTGCAGCATTCAAAAAACAGCACACCCTCACTGTGTCGCGTGCAGCCTGCTCAATGAAAAAGGGCTGCACTTGGCGTTTGAGGAAACCCAAGACGGCATTTTGGCGCATTTTGAATGCGATAAGGCGGTGGAGGGTTATCCCGGCATTCTGCACGGCGGCGTCATTGCCACGATTTTGGACGGGGCGATGGGCAACTGCCTGTTCGCACGGGGTCAGACAGCGGTTACCGTTGAGATGACCACGCGGTTTCGTCATCCGATTTTGATTGATCGCCCCGCTGCCGTAACGGCAAAATTGGTGCGTTCGGCGGCTCCGTTATATCTGCTCGAAGCCGAAATTGTTCAGGATGGACAGGTCAAGGCGACCGCCAAAGGAAAATTTTATGACCAGCCGCAGTTGGCCGGCCGCTGGGAAACAGCGAATGAGTAAGTCGGCACAGATTACAATTTTGATGGACAATACCGCCGCCGAACCTTTGCTGGCGACCGAACATGGTCTGTCGATGTGGATTGAGGTCGGCGACCAGCGCATCCTGTGGGATACCGGCCAAACGGACAAGGCCTTTAAGAACGCCGCACAACTGGGCATCGATATCGGTTCGGCCGACATCATCGCAATCAGCCATGGTCACTATGACCACACCGGCGGATTGGCCGAGGCAATCGCTCTTGCGTCCCATGCGCGGCTTTATCTCCATCCCAAGGCGATGGAGCAGCGATTCAGTCTAAAAAAAGACATCTGCCGTGCAGTGGGGATGCCCCATTCGGCTCAATTGGCTGTCATCGAAAAAGACATGGCCGACGGCCTTTGTTTTATCGACCACAAGACGGAGCTTGCAGGCGGCGCCGTTCTGACCGGGCCGGTGCCGCGACGAACGCCGTACGAAGATACCGGCGGGAGTTTTTTTTGCGATTCGGCCTGTACCATCATTGACAGCATCACAGACGATCAGTCGCTGTATTTTGATTCACCCAAAGGAACGGTCGTTATTTTGGGCTGCGCGCATTCCGGCGTGGTCAACATTCTCAACGCCGTATCAGAATGGACAGACGGTCAAAATATCTATGCCGTCATCGGCGGTCTGCATCTGGTCAACGCCGATGCATATCGGATAGAACAAACGATAGCCGCTTTCAGGCAATATGACATTCAGTGCATTGCACCGCTGCATTGTACCGGCTCGGCCGCGATGCAGCAAATCAAAAAGGCCTTTGGCGACCGCTGCCTGGCGTTGGGAGCGGGATCGCATATATGGATATAATAATTA
>JBFZBE010000029.1:0-3144 GCA_041308685.1 Phycisphaerae bacterium | reverse complement strand
ACGTATCGAGGATCATGCCGCCAGTGAGGCGGGTATGCCGACGGAACGTCCGGAAAAGGCGGTCGTGCATGAGCCGATTACCATCAAGGATCTGTCGGCGGCACTGGGCGTCAAGGCCAGCGATATTATTACCAAGCTGATGAAGCAGGGCATTTTGGCGACGGCCAACCGGGCGATTGCCACCGATGTGGCGGAGCTGGTGGCCCTGGAGTTCGGCACCGAGCTGATCGTCGAACATAAGCGTACGAGCCTTGAGCTGATCGAACAAGCCTTCGAAAGCCGTCCGCGCGAGCATCTGGAAAAACGCCCGCCGGTGGTGACGATGCTGGGGCATGTCGATCACGGCCAGACGAGTCTGCTGGACCGTATTCGCCAGACCCATGTCGCCTCGGGCGAGGCCGGCGGTATTACGCAGCACATCGGGGCTTATCAAATTGAGCTTCACGGCAAAAAGATTACGTTTCTGGATACGCCCGGGCATGAGGCCTTTACGGCGATGCGTGCCCGCGGCGCCAACATGACTGATATCGTTGTGCTGGTGGTTGCCGCCGACGACGGCCTGATGCCGCAAACCATCGAGGCGATTCATCATGCCAAGGCGGCAGGGGTGACGATTATCGTCGCCCTCAACAAGATCGACCTGCCGGGGCTGGATATCAACCGGATCTACGGCCAGCTTGCCGAGCATGAGGTTACGCCGTCCGAGTGGGGCGGCTCGACCGAGATCGTCAAGACCAGCGCCACGACGGGTCAGGGCATTGAGGAACTGCTTGAAAATATCGATCTGACGGCCGAAGTGAAGGATTACAAGGCCGATTCGACTATTCCGGCGTGCGGATGGGTGGTTGAGGCGAATATGTCGCCGACCCGGGGACCCGTGGCGACGGTGCTGATCAAAGAAGGGCATCTGGACAAAGGCGATGTGATTCTGGCCGGCAGTGTGTATGGCCGCGTGCGGACCATTATTGACAGTCGGGGCCGCAGCGTTAAGACCGCCGGACCGGCTATGCCGGTGGTGCTGACGGGGCTGGACGGCGTGCCGCAGGCGGGCGATAAGTTTTATTGCCTGCCGGATATGAATCAGGCCAAGCAGGCCGCCGAAGAGGTGGAACGCTTTGGCCGTGAGAAGGCGCTGGCCAAACGGTCGCAGGTCACGCTGGAAAACCTGTTCAGTCATATTGCCGCCGGCCGCATCAAGGAACTGAACCTGATCGTCAAGGCTGACGTGCAGGGGTCGGTGGACGTGCTCAATAAGTATCTGACCGAACTGAGCACCAGCGAGGTGCGGGTGCGGATCATTCATTCCGGTGTCGGCGGCATCAACGAAAGCGATGCGGTGCTGGCCGAGGCGTCCGGGGCGATCATCATCGGCTTTAATGTCGTGCCCGAGGATCGCATTCGCCAGATGGCCGACGCGAAAGGCGTCAACATTCGCCTGTACAATATTATTTACCGCATCACCGAGGACCTCAAGGCGGCGATGATTGGAATGCTGGAACCGGATTCCAAAGAAAATATTCTCGGACGGGCCGTGGTTCGCAACACCTTTAAAGTGTCCAGCATCGGCACCATTGCCGGCTGCTATGTGACCAACGGGGTGATCAACAAGAACGCCAAACTGCGGCTGATCCGCGACAATATCGTCATCCGTGACAATTGCACGATTGAATCGCTCAAACACTTTAAGGACGATGCTCGTGAGGTACGGACCGGATTGGAATGCGGCATCAAGGTGGCCGGGTTTGATGATATCAAACTGGAAGATATATTCGAGGCGTTTGAGGTAGTTCAGGTCAAACGGACCTCGCTGTAAGATAAAACCCAAGAAAGCGGCAGGGACGAACAATAGCCTCAAGACGACAACAAAAACTTGCGCGTGTGATTCGAGATTCGGTCAGTAACACGATCGCCAAAAAACTCAGCGATCCGCGCATCACCGGTCTGGTCAGCGTCACCGAGGTCAGTCTCTCGCCGGACACCAAAAACGCGACGGTGTCTCTGAGTATTTTCGGCGTTGATGACGCGGCCAGCGAGAAGACGTTTTTGGCGATTCAGCACGCGATCGGGCCGATCCAGGCGTCGCTGGGCAAAGACGTGCCGGGGCATAGCTGTCCCCGCCTGCGGTTTGAGCTGGACACCAAGACGAAAAAAACGCTGGAAGTGCTGAACCTGATCGATCAGGCCAGTCGGGAGTACAAGACGCCCGATGAGGATGCGCTTGAGGACGCCGACCTGGACGACGATGGCGGTGTTGACGAGGACGCCGAAGAAGCCGACGGGGACGTGCGATAACCTGTACGAAAGGTGCTAAGGGAATGAAAAACAGTAAAGACTATTGCGTAAAGATCAAAAAACTGTTCCAGACGCTCAAGAAGGGCGCCGCGGCGGTAACCCCGGTCCACTATGACACGCCGGTGGATGCCATTGTCTATGCCTTCATCAGCGCCTTTACGACCGAAGCGAATGCAGGCCGCATCATCAAACGCGTCAACGGACATTTTGTGGACCTCAACGATCTGCGGGTGTCGCGTCCGGAAGAAATTACGGAGGTGTTCGGCGATATGTCGCCCGCCGCCGCCGCTTCGGCCGAGGCGATGACCCAGGTGCTCAATGCCATTTTTGATAAGTATGACAAGGTCACCCTCAGCGGGCTGACCGACGAAGGCAAACGGCAGGCGCGAAAAGACCTCGAAGAGATCCGGGGCATGACGCCGTTTACCGTGGCGTACACATTTCTGACGGCGCTGGGCGGCCATGCGATTCCCCTGACGGAAAAGATGGTCGGGTATCTCCAGCAAAACGAGCTGGTGCATCCGGAGGCCACGCTGCAGGAGATTGAAAGTTTTCTGGAACGGCAGATCAGCGCCGCCGACGCCTATACGTTCTATATGCTGCTGCGGGCTGAGGCCGAAGGCGGCGCCAAGACCGCCGCGAAACCTGCGGCCCCCAAAGCCGCTCCCAAACCGGCGGCCAAAAAAACAACGGTGAACAAGAAAACCCCCAAAAAATAATTTCATAGCGAAAAGGATTACACTTTGTCAGAAAAAGAATTGAAACTGGGTGTTCCCAAGGGAAGCCTTCAGGGTGCGACGTTTGAACTGTTTGAAAAGGCCGGCTTTAACATTAGCGGTTTTGAGCGGAGCT
>JBFZBE010000028.1:0-5394 GCA_041308685.1 Phycisphaerae bacterium | reverse complement strand
TAGACGGGATTCTGGCCGACCTGGGCTTTTGCTCGGGTCAATTGGAAGACGCAGAACGGGGATTGAGCTTTCAGACACCGATGCCGCTGGATATGCGGCTGGATGAGCGGCTCAAGACCACCGCGGCGGATTTGGTAAATCGCCTGCCCCAGACGGAACTGGCGGATTTGATTTACCGTTATGGACAAGACCGGGCTTCACGGAGGATTGCCCGGTTTATTGTCGAGCAGCGTCAGGGTCGAAAGTTTTCCACCACCGCCGAACTGGCGGATGTGGTGTGTCGGGCGCTGAAGGCGCCAGCGCGGGGACAGCGGATCCATCCGGCCACGCGCACCTTTCAGGCACTGCGGATCGCCGTCAATGACGAGCTGGCGCGGCTGGAGACGCTTCTGGCCGCGGCGCCGGGGCTGCTCAAGCCCGGCGGCGTCATCGCCGTCATCAGTTTTCACAGCTTAGAGGATGGAATGGTAAAAAATAATTTTCGCGACAATAAGACCGCAGGACGGTACGAAGTCCTGACCAAAAAACCCGTTCAGCCGACGGCTGAAGAAATCGCACAAAACCCGCGCAGCCGCAGTGCGAAACTGCGCATCGCAAAACGAATATAGCAGAATACGTATGGAAAAAGGAGTTGTCCAAATGACCGCTGACGCCAAGGTAGGCCTGCTGCTTGGATTGTTTTTTATTGTCCTGATCGCCTTTTTGATCAATGGACTGCCGACATTTTTGAAGGAAAACGAATCCCAGGAGGGGGTCAAAACTGCAATTGTCGCCCCGTCCGGCCCGGACTTGGTGATCGATCATCGGGTAACCGAGACCGCCCAGCGGTTGATGCCCAGCGTTCCGCTGCGTGTTACCGAGGCGCCGCAGGATGTGATCGTCCTGAGCCAGACGCCCGCGGCGGCAGCACCGCAGAACGCCGTCGAGCCGCCGCTGCCTCTGCAGCCGCAGCCGACCGCGGCGCCGGCAATCGTCGAGCAGGTTGAGCAGCTTCCGCTGCCGATGCCCGCCAAGCCCGCCGTCGATGCCAACGCACGGGTGCATGTGGTGCAGAAAGGCGAAAGTTTGGCCAGCATCGCCCAGAAATACTACGGCGCCAAAGAGGGCAACAGCCGTGCGGCCATTCAACTGCTGTTTGAAGCCAACAAGGACATTCTGCCCTCGCCGGATAAGGTCGTCGCCGGCCATAAGTTGACGATTCCAACCCTGCCCGGCCAGCCCGCCGCGGTCAAAAAACCGTCGGCCTCGGAATCGCTGTTGAAGAAATTCTCGACGGTGCTGGAACGCGCCGAGACCCCGGCGGCCAAACCCGCAGCCAAGCCCGCAGCCGCACCGGAATCCGCGGCGCCGGCAGCCAAAAAAACGCTTGTAAAAATGCCGTCCAAGACCGCCGAATATACGGTTCAGCCGGGCGATACGCTCTGGAAGATCGCCGAAAAGACCCTCGGCGACGGCCGCAAGGTCAATCTGCTGATCGAACTGAACAAAGACCGGCTCAAAAACCCCGATGATGTCGTCGTGGGAATGAAGCTGGCCGTGCCGGCACGTTAACCGCAACGATCGATGTCGCAGAGACGATTTATCTATATTGTTTTTTTTATCACGGCGGCGATGGTCTTTACCGTGCATCTGCGCACCAGTTCTGTGCGTTTGTTCAACCAGTATCGCTCGGCGATGGTCGAACAAAAACAGCTCACCCAGCAGCTCTGGCAGCGGCAGCTTCATTTTGAGAGCTTGATCAACCCGGCCGGGCTGATGCCGCCGACGCCGGCGGCGGCAAACTGATGGATAGTAAATTTATTCACAGATTTCACAGATGAACACGGATCAATGAAGAATTAAGAATGTAGAATGAAGAAAAAATCACTGAAATCAGCGTAATCTGCGTTTCTAATTTTTTGTTCTTTGAATTTGTTTATTCCCGATGCATCGGGATAGTGCTTAAAATTTAGTGCTTTTATTCTGTTCGTGTTTAAACAACTTTATTACAGCTCCTAATCAAACTTGACTGCATCCAAAACCATTTCAATGAAGCGTCTGCATTACACTGTGATCGCATTTTTGCTGCTGGCGGCCGTGGCGTTCGGGCTGCTCATTTGGCGATTGTTTTATCTGCAATACACCCAGACGGAAACCTTTTCCAAAATCAGCCAGCGGCAACAAAACGCCGTCGTGCCGGAAAAAGCGCAGCGGGGGTTTATCGTGGACAGCCGCGGGCGGCTTCTGGCGGCCAGCAACATCAGCTATAATGTGTTTGTCGAGCCGCGGCGGCTGGCCGGCTCCGAGGCCGTCAAGGACACCGCCAATCAGCTTGAAAAACTGCTCGGCAGCCCCGCCCATGAAATCTGCAAGCTCATCGACAGCGCCGCCAACCCCGGCTATGCCCGTATCCAATCGGACATCGACGTGCTGATGCGGGATGCGGTGTTGGCCGCGCGTGTGCCGGCGGTGGGCATCGAAACCCGTTGGAAACGCTACTATCCGGCCGGCTCGCTGACGGGACATCTGGTCGGCTTTATCGGGGCCGAGCAAACGGGTCTGGCCGGCGTTGAGCTGGAATACGACCGGGTGCTGCGCGGCAACGAAGGCAAAAGCGTCTTTATCGTCGATGCGCTGCGGCGTCCGATCGCCGCGTCGCTGGAAGACCGCGTCGAAAGCCGCGACGGACAGAGCTTGATCCTGACGCTGGATGCAACCATTCAGGAGTTTGTCCGGGTCGCCCTGCAGAAAAAAATGGCCGAATACCAGGCCGAAGCGGCCATCGGCATTGTGATGAATCCCTGGACGGGCGCGATTTTGGCGATGGTGTCGCTGCCGGATTTTGACCCGGAGGATTTTGGCCGCACACCGCCGGAACGGATGAAAAACCGCATCCTGCACGATGTCTATGAACCGGGCAGCATCTTTAAGCCGATCGTCGCGACCATCGGGCTGGACAACGGAAGCATCGGCTTTAACGATCATTTCTATTGCGAGGACGGCTACTGGGGGCGTTACCGCATTGGCGAATTCGGCAACCACCGCTACGGCTCGCTGAGCGTGCGGGACATTCAGGTCAATTCCAGCAACGTCGGCATGGCCAAGATCGGCCTGAAGATGGGCAACAAAAAACTTCACGCCGGCGTGCGGCTGTTCGGCTTCGGCGAAAAAACAGGCGTCGATCTGCCGGGCGAGGAGCCAGGCATTTTTCATCCGCTCAATAAGTGGAGCGGCTGGAGTGTTACGCGCATCCCGTTCGGACACGAGGTGTCGGTTACCGCACTCCAAATGGCCAGGGCATACTGCATTCTGGCCAACGGCGGAAGTTTGGTCAAACCGCATATTGTCCGCGCGATTGTCGATCGCAACGGCAAGATCACCGAGTACAAGCAGCCCAGCGCAGGCATCGGCTTTATCATCAAGCCCGAAGTGGCCAAATGGATGGTGCAGACCGCTCTGACGGCGGTGGTCAATGAGGGAACCGGCGATCAGGCGGCGTTGAAAAACTGTCAGGTGTGGGGCAAAACCGGAACCGCCAACATCGCGATGCCCGGCGGCGGCTACGACACCTCCAACTATATCGCCTCGTTTGTCGGCGGAGCGCCGGCGGACAAGCCGGCGGTGGTGGTATTGGTCTCGATCCGCCGCCCCAACCGCGGACTGGGCAAGGGCTACAGCGGCGGCCGAGTGGCCGCTCCGGTCGTGCGGGACATTCTTCAAAACACCCTGCCTTATATGGGCGTGATCGATTACCCCGAACCGGAATCCGAACCGGAATCGGAGTCGCAGGAAGAAAAGTTCTGAATGAACCCGAAGAATGAAGAATTAAGGGTTCTTCCGGTAAATGCGTAGATTGCATCCTTTGCATCAACACAACAATTCGAAAACCCCGATACCCCGTGTTGTGGCCGGATGGCTTGATCGGGGCTATTGTTGTTTTACTCCATTGGAGTTGTGGAATTGTTTTGTTTTTATCACGCTGATGCGTGGGCTGCGAACAATGGCAGGCACGGCCCACCCTACGGAAAAATTCTGTAAGTCCAGTTAATCCTGTCTAAAAAAAACGGCGATGTGAGGTCTTCACACCGCCGTTTATAAACTTGTCAATCGTCAATGATCAATCGACCATCGTTTCCGGGTGTTCCAGATGCTTTTTGACAAAGTCCAGGAACTGGGCGGCGTCTGCGCCGTTGACGACCTTGTGATCGACCGACAGCGTCATCGTCATCATCTTGCGTACCAGCATATTGCCATCGGACGGTACGACGGTATCGGTGATCGCGCCGACGCCGAGAATGCTCGTCTGGCCGGGGACGACGATGGGGATGAACGAATCAATCCCGAAGCCGCCCAGGTTGCTGACCGTCGTGCAGCCGCCCTGCAGGTCGTCCAGCCCCAGCTTGTTGGTGCGGGTGCGGTCGATGAGGTCTTTGCACGCGGCGGCGATCTGCATCAGCGTCTTCTAGCCGCACTCTTTGACGATGGGGGCGACCAGACCGTCGTTGGTTGCAATCGCCAGCCCGATGTCAATGGTAGTGGCCAGTTGGATATGGTCGCCGGCCAGTTGGCCGCACAGAATCGGATAGTGCTTGATGCCGATCGCCAGCGCCTTGATGATAAAGTCGTTGAATGACACCTTGACGGCGGCGGTCTTGTTGAGCTTGGCGCGGAGGGC
Source organism: Phycisphaerae bacterium (assembly GCA_041308685.1). Taxonomy (GTDB): domain Bacteria; phylum Planctomycetota; class Phycisphaerae; order Sedimentisphaerales; family Anaerohalosphaeraceae; genus T3Sed10-213. The sequence continues at coordinate 740 of JBFZBE010000028.1, read as the reverse complement.
GACCATGGCGGTTACATCGGCACGGATGTTCAGATAGAAGCACGGGATGTTCTGTTTGGACCAGAGCATCTTTTCGGCGACAATCTTTTGCAGGCGGTTGAGCTTGACCTTCTGGCCGAGCTGGTATTTTGGCGTAACGACCGGGATGACCGGCGCGGCGGCGGGCGCCGCGGACGCGGCGGCCTTGCCGCTCTGGGCGGCGCGGCGCACGTCGGCTTCGACAATGCGCAGGGCGTTGGCGGGTGTTACATTTTTCAACTCAATGCCCAATTCGCGGGCGATCATCTTGGCGCGGGGCGTAGCGAACAGCTTGTCGGCTACGCCGTGCGCCGTCGGCACATCGGCGATGTGCGTCATCGTCTCGGCGGCGGCGGCCTCGTGCTGAGCGGGCGTAACAACATCCGGGACCGTGTCGCCCGCCGCCGTACCCTCGTGCAGCAGCGAATCGATATACGCCTGCGCGACCTCTTCATTCTGCGCCGCCACGATCAACAGCGGGTCATTGACCGGAATGGTCTGGCCGACCTGCACCAAAACCGCTTTGACGTAGCCGTCGTTGGGCGAATCGGCTTCCATCGTGGCCTTGTCGGTCTCGACTTCAAACAGCACGTCGCCTTTATTGACCTTGTCGCCCACCTTGACCAGCGTGTTGACGATCGTGCCTTCTTCCATCGTCTGGCCGAGCTTGGGCATCGGTATTACTTTTGCCATTTATAGAACTCCTATATTCCATGCAAAAA
>JBFZBE010000027.1:0-2603 GCA_041308685.1 Phycisphaerae bacterium | reverse complement strand
GGATGCCTTTGCGATGATCGGCAAGGACCCGACGCTAAGCGCACCGGAGGTGGGGGTGATTCGCAGGGAACTGATTGACCGCTTCGGCGAAACGCTGGGGCTGGTGGATATCGGATAAGAAAAAAACCGTAAGAAGTTTAGTCCCTGCGGTTTTTGCTGGTGATTGTTTTGAGTTTTAAGTGTTCAGCGGCGAGGCAGGCCAAAGGTAAACAAGGTTCCCATGCCCATTAAGAGAACAGTTGCTGGCGTCGGGACGTTGATAAAGCTGTCGCTGTTGCCATCTGGGGCGATGCTCTGGACGTGAAGGCCGATGCGGAGGTTTCCGTTGTACAAGGCGTTGATGACATCGTCAAAGTCCCAGACGGTGCTTAGGTGTAAGGTTACCGATTCGCCTGGATTAACACCATTTTTGATGGGCGATTTGTCCGCAGTGGCGGAAAGATCCGAAGTAAAACCGACTATGTTACCGCCCGGAAGAGTGGCGTGTGTTACGCCGTTTTTGAATTTGACATCGTCTTCGCTTGTGATGTTTACGATCTCATCCAGAAGTCCAATGGCTGTGCCGGTGTCGAAGTAGATATCCGCAATGGATGAAAGGTTTGGTCCATTATTGTGAAACGTAAACAGAACCAGATTGCTGTCCGAATGACTGACCTCGACAGAAAGCTGGCCTGCGATATCTGTTGCGTTGTTGGCCGTGATTCGTTTGAACTCATAAGTTGCGTGTGCCGGGACGCAAAGGCACAGTATCGTTGTTACCACGACTGCGATCTTGCTTGTATTCTTCATACTGTCTCCACTTCTTTTCCTAAAATTTCCATTATTGTTCGATAGACCCTAAAACGAAGTAGAGGGTTATTCGGCAGTTTTGGGAGGCAGGTTAACAAAAAAAAGCGTTGCGGAGTTTATTGTCCGCAACGCTTTTGGGGTTTTCAGTGTTTGTAGGGGGCGTTCTGTGTACGCCGCAAATCAGGATTTATCGGGCCTTCGGCGGGACCGCCTTCCAATAAAGGTAATCCCCAGCCCTGTCAGCAGGAGGGTGGCCGGTTCGGGTATCACCATCACGATCTGCGACTGAATATCCAGTGTAAAGTCTGCGGCGGATTGTGTGTCGCCCCAGAGATTGAGGACCTTAACATTTTGCCAGCTATCGTTGGTTTGGGCGAAATTAAGAGCCGCGGCCAAAATATTCGCATCTTTTGTATAAGGCCAGTTGAAGTGTTCATCGTCTTTCTGCACCGCCCAGATTGTTGTTTGAATCCACTCCAATCCGTTCGGATTGGCGGCAAAAGCATTCAGTGCCCCGCCCAAATAGGCCGCATAGATCTTTTTGGCCTCATCGGTCAGCGACATCGGAACAGCATTATTCACGACGCCGCCATTGTCCGGATACATAACCATCTCGTCAATGGTGGCCCAGTAGGTGGAGTTGGAGGTGTAGGCGTCGGTGGGTTCAAGGCAGAAGGTGTTGATGTAGCGGTTGTTGTTTTCAGTTCCCTGGGTAACGATATAGGATGGGAAGCTGTCGTTGATCTCGTAAACGCGGTAATAAACCGGTGCGGTATTGAGTTCGACTCCTGTTATGTTAAATGGGGTTCCTGCCGCCATGGTTGCCGCCGTGAACAGGAGCATTGTGACGATTGCAGGAGTTGATGCCTTTTTCATGTTCTTTTCCCTTTCTTCTATATCTATGGATATTAGAGACAACTTGCCGCCGCATAAACACGCGACCCTGAATCAAGTTTAAACAGACCGGTTATAGTGGAATGCGTAAAAGCATTCCTTTCAGCATTCAACTTAAAGCAGTTTCCGGCCTAAAAGCCGAAGAAGCGAGAAGCCGTCTTTCCCCCATATAGAAAAAATCCCTCCGAGCACCCCATTATTCTACACATATTATCTCGAAATGCCAAGAATTTTTTTTAAACTATTTCAGGAGGAAGAAAAAACAAAAAAACCGCGGGTTTTTGAATTCCCGCGGCTTTTGAATCACTGGTTCGCTTTCAGAATACTTACCGAGTCGGACGGCGGCGCAGTTTACCATACAGGGTGGCGACCATGCCCGTCAGCAGAATGACACTCGTACTCGGCTCCGGGACGGCTGTGGACGGCGACGTCATAACCAACTGCGACTGAATGTCTTTGGTATAGTCAGCCGCGCCTTGTGCGTTGCTGCCCCAAAGGTTCATGACTTTGACGTTTTGCCAGCTATTATTGTTGGCGGCATAGCTGTTGGCCAAGGACACGATGGCCGCATTGGCGGTATAGTTCCAGTTGCTGTGAGCGGCGTCTTTCTGCACGGCCCAGAGGGTCTGCTGGATCGTGTTTAAGCCGGACTGTGTTGTTGTGTAGGAACTGATCGCGCCGCCCAGGTAGGCCGCATAAATCTTCTTGGCGGTATCGGTCAGCGTCATCGTCAGGGTATTGCTATTGTTGTAACCGAGTGTGGCGTCATTGTCGGGATACATCACGATGTTATCAAGGGTTGCCCAGTAGGTTGTGCCGGAGGTAAAGCCGTCGCCGGGTTCCAGGCAGAATGTGTTGATATAGTTATTTCCGTTTTTGACGCCTTGTGCGACGATATTATTTAAGGCGAAGCTGCCGTT
>JBFZBE010000026.1:0-2629 GCA_041308685.1 Phycisphaerae bacterium | reverse complement strand
CCAGCGATGCGGCTGTTGCCAGCGGCATTTGGCAGATGTCGCACGTTCCCTGTGCGTCTTTGACAACCTGACCGTGCATCGGGCAAATCCACTTGTCCGCCAGCGACGGCTCGATCACACGGCCGCCCTCGGCCAGCGGCGCGTTGACCACCGCCCGCGCCAGCATATTGGGCTTGAGCCGACCGTCGGGATTTTCGACGACCGCCCGCACACGCACCGTGCGCGCCGCATCATTGAGCAGAGGACTGATAAAGCTGATCTGTGCGGTAAACACCTCGCCCGGCCAGGCCTCGACGGTGAACTCCACCGTCTGGCCGAACCGCAGCCACCGCAGATCGGATTCATAAGCGTCCATCACGATCCACAGACGCTCCATCTCGGCGATGGTGTAGATCGGCGTGCCGGTTTCGACATACATGCCCTCGGCGGCGGCCTTTTCAATGACAACGCCGCCGATGGGGGCGTACAGCGTCAGATGATCCAGCGGTTTGCCTTGCTGCTGAATCTCGGCCAATTGTGTTTCGGTCAGCCCCAGCAGCAGCAGTTTGTCGCGCGACGCGGCCTGCCGCAATGCGGTCGAACGCTGCACCAGTTCAGAAGCGTCATTGCCGAGCCGTGCCTGTGCCGTTGTCGATTCCAGAAACTCCGCCTGTGCGGCGATCAGCTCCGGGCTGTACAGTGCAGCCAGATGGTCGCCGGCATTGACCCGCATCCCCGTAAAGTCGGCAAACAGCCGGTCGATGCGCCCGGCGGTGCGGGCGGTAATGACCTTGGTCAGCGTCTCATCCAGCGCCAGCTTGCCGACCAGCGGAACCTCTTTGCTGACTTGTTGCCGCAGCACAGCCGAGGTCTCCACCTCCATCAGCTTGATCACATCGGGCGAAAAGGAGATCACACGCTCACCGGCCGCCCCGCCGTCGCCGCTGTCCAGCGGGATCAAGTCCATCGCGCACAGACGGCATTTGCCGGGCTTGGGTTCGCGGATTTGCGGGTGCATCGAGCACGTCCAGACCGCCTCGGCGGCCTGCGGTGCAAGGGCGGTTTCCGGCGACGCTGCGCTGCGCCACTGCGTCGCCGTCCAAAACCCCAGCCCAAAGCACACGACTGCCGGAACGATCAACGCAATTTTATTTTGAAATGTCATCGGCCTGTTCCTTTTGTATGGGCAGTGTGCCGCCGACCAGTTCTTCCAGCGCGGCGCGCTGGGTCAGATGATCGGCCCGCATCCGCTCGTATTGCAGTTCAAAATCCAGCAGCTTGCGCTGCGCGTCGATCAAGCTCAAAAAATCGATCCCCCCGCTGCGGTACGTCTGCTCGGAGACCGCCAGCATCTCTTTGGCCTTGGGGATCAGCGCCGCCTGATACAGCCGCACCTTGCGGGCCGAATCCTCGACCGCAAACATCAGCTCGGCCGCCTGTGCCGCCAGATCGCTTTCGGCCTGTATTTTTTCCTGTGCGGTTTTGACGCCCATCAGCCGCGCCTGCTGGACGCCGGCATTGTAGCTGGACGTCCACAGCGGCAGATTGACCGCCACCGTCGCCAGATAGGCGTCCCGCCGATGGCCGTCCGGCATCGTGGCCTTGTCCATCTGCATCCACTCAAAGCCGACCGTCAGATTGGGTTTGGAGCGTTTTTGTGCCAGCTCCACACGGCTGCGGGCAGCGGCGATCTCGTGGCTGAATGCCGCAAGCTGCGGGTTGTAATTTTGAATCGCCGCCACGACCTGCGCCGTGTCAATCGCCTCGGCGGGCATCGGTTCCTGCTGCGGCCAAGGCAATTCCAGCGACGGCGCACGATTCAGGATGGCATTGACCAATGCCGTTGTCGGCTGTTTTTTGCGTTCCAGCGTGATCAGCTCATCTTCAAAGATCGCCAGTTCGATCTGGGCGCGGATAATATCCGGGTGCGTTTGGCCGGCGGTGCGATACCGCGCTTGCGAAACCTGTTCGAAATGTTTGAGCAGCTCAAAGTTCTGCCGGGCGATCTCCATTGCCCGCCCCAGATACGCGAATTCATAATACGCCGACTTGGTCTGTGCGGCAACGTTCAGCCGTGCAGCGTCAAACCGCTTGGCCGCCGCCCGCGCCATCGCTGCCGCCGCGTCCGTGCGCGCCTCCAGCGTGCCGAACCACGGCAGCATCTGCATCAGCCCGAACCGCTGTTTTTCCTGCGTTTCCATCTGCTCGAGCCAGTAGCCGTAGCTGAAGGTCGGGTCGTCCAATGCCCCCGCCTGCGGAATCTCGGCCATTGCGGCCTTGTATTCGGCAAAACGGCTTTGCAGTCCGGCGTTTTGTGCCAGGGCAAGATGCAGATAATCGTCCAGTGTGGAAGGAGCAGCGGTTTGGGATACTGGAAGGTCATTGGCGCCGACCGCCGTGCAGAACAACAAAAGCCCCATCACTATGCCTGCGCATCGTTTCATACGGTTCCCGCTCAAAATAGCACCTATTGCGTGAGATTTCCCACCGAGTTACTCTGAATAGAATACCCGAAAAGGCATCTCAATGTCAATAAGGAAAAAACAAAAGCCCAGCCGCGAACAATAAAATGAAGAATGAAGAAAAGCACCAGCAGCCAGCAAAAGCTGGAATCTGGTCGCTGGCGGCTGGAAGCTGGTTGTTTACACCC
>JBFZBE010000025.1:0-4635 GCA_041308685.1 Phycisphaerae bacterium | reverse complement strand
TACTGGAACAGCGGCATCAGCGTCGCGTAGGCGATCACGCCGATGACGCCGGCCATAAAGACAATGATCAGCGGCTCGACAATCGCACTGAGCCGCTCGATGACCAGGTCGCTGGACGCTTCCAGATTTTCGCTGATCATCTTGAGCATCTGCTCCAGTTCGCCGCTTTTTTCGCCGACCGTAACCATGTGGGCGATGGTCGGGTCGATCACGCCGCTGTCGCGCAGGGGCGTCGAAATATCTGCCCCGGTCAAAATCCGCTCGCGTGCGGCCTTGACGGCGCCCGCCATAATCACGTTGCCCGTAACCTGCGCGACCACCCGCAGCGACTCGGCCATTGACAGCCCCGACCCCAGCAGCGTCGCCAGCGTCGAGGTAAACCGCGACACGATCCGCTGTTTGATCAGCGGCCCAAAGCCCGGCAGCGCCAGCAGTATCCGATCGCGCCAATACGCCCCGCGCTCCGTGCGCATCAGCCGTTTGTACAGCATCACAACCGCCGCCGCACCCAGAGCGATCACAACAATCCAATAGCTGGTCAGCGTATTGGAAATATCGATCATCGCGCGGGTCAGCCACGGCAGTTCCTGGCCGGTTTTGACGAGTTGCTCGGTGATCCGCGGGATCACGACGGTCATAATCACCAGCACCACCACCACGCAGACAAACATCAGGATGACCGGATACATCATCACGGTGGTCATCTTGGCCTCCAGCCGCTGGCGTTTGTCGATGAAGGCCGCCATGGTCGCCAAGCTGGCCGGCAGCGTGCCGGTAACCTCGCCGACGCGGATCATACTGATATAGATCACATCAAAATACTGCTCATATTCGCCCATCGCGTCGGCCAGCGCCTCGCCGGTTACGACGCGGTCGCGAATCTCCGTGATCGCGGCGCGAAGCTGCGGGTCGGGTATCTGGCCGATCAATACGCTCAGCGACTCGGTCAGTTTGATGCCGGCATTGAGCAGGGTCGAAAGCTCGCGCGTAAAGCCGGCGACCTGCTTGCGGCCGCTTTTTTTGAATAAGCTGCCCAGCGACCGCTTGGTCGTTTCCATCCGCACCTGATCGACGGCCGTCGGGTGCAGCCCGCGGGCGCGGAGCTGCTTGCGGGCGGCAAAGGCGTTCTCGGCCGTTACCGTGCCCTTTTCCGCCTTCTTGGCGGCGTTGATCGCTGTATATTCAAATCGAGGCATTCAAACTATTTCCTATTGCCAATTTCAAATTTCCTATTGGCAAGAGCTTTTACGGGCCGTTTTCTGTGATGCCGCGAAAATGCTCGTTAACTCTCTGGCTTCTTGCAATAAGTCGATACACTGCTTTTCTGTCAAAAGCTGCTCTTCGACTATAAACTCTATCCAAAAACACGCTTCATCGACCTCCTCAACCACGATTCCGAGCTTTGATACAAAAGTCGGCTTTGTTTGAGAAATACAGGCGCTTCGATAATTCGCCGCAACAGAGGTTGCGCATCGCATCAATTGGCTGCGAAGATGGATGCCCAGCCAATTCTTAGGCAGAGCATGACACAATCTTACGCAGCGGTGTGCAAACTCTTTTGTTCGGGATTGCAGTTGATGCTTATCAATTTTTTTAACCGTTTCTGCTTGCATCTTAAAATAGGAAATAGGAAATTTGAAATAGGCAATCCTAAATTGTATCCGACTGCGTGACCCGCAGCACCTCGGCGATGGTCGTAACGCCGGCGGCGACTTTGCGGGCGCCGTCCATCCGCAGCGTCTGCATGCCGGCCTCCAGCGCCTTTTTCTTGATCGCCCCGGCGGTCTGACGCTGATAGATCATCTCACGAATATCCTCGGTGATCGTCATCAGCTCATAGATGCCCGTCCGTCCGCGATAGCCGGTGTCAAAGCATTTGGCACAGCCGCTGCCGCTGTAAAAGACCGGCTGTTTGCCGTCGATCTCGGCGATGCCCAAATCCCGCAGCTCGTGGGCCGGCGGCTCATAGGCCTGCCGGCAGTCCGGGCAGATCCGCCGCACCAGCCGCTGCGCCAAAACGCCCACCAGCGACGAGCTGACCAGATACGGCTCGATCTTGAAATCCAACAGACGGCTGATGGCCCCGGCCGCGTCGTTGGTGTGCAGCGTGCTGAACACCAGATGCCCGGTCAGCGACGACTGAATCGCCATCGCCGCCGTCTCGTTGTCGCGCACCTCGCCGACCATGATCACGTCCGGGTCCTGACGCAGGATATGCCGCAGGGCGTTGACAAACGTCATGCCTTTCTTGGCCGCAACCTGCATCTGGCTGATGCCGGCCAGTTGATATTCAATCGGGTCTTCCACCGTCATAATGTTTTTGACTGTCGAGTCGATGCGGTTCAGACACGCGTAGAGCGTGGTGCTTTTGCCGCTGCCGGTCGGGCCGGTTACAAAGATCACCCCGTGCGAACGGTTGATCATCCGGTCAAACATCTTTTTGTCCTCTTCCCAAAAACCCAAATCCTCCAAACTCAAGACGCCGCTGCTTTTGTCCAACAGACGCAGCACCGCCCGTTCGCCATAGCTGGTCGGTACGGTGCTGACGCGCAGGTCGATTTCGCGCTGGCCGATGCGCACGCTGCATCGCCCGTCCTGCGGCATCCGTCGCTCGGCGATATCCATCCCGGCCATGACCTTGATGCGCGAAATGACCAGCGACAGCACGTTGCGGTTAAGCGTGAGGGTATCGTACAAAATGCCGTCGATGCGGTAGCGCACCTGGATTTTGGTTTCGAACGGGTGGATGTGAATGTCGCTGGCGCGCATCTGCAGGGCACGGAACAGAATATCGTTGACCAGCCGGATGACCGGCGGGCGGTTGACCACGTCCAGCAGATCTTCGGAGCTTTGCGCCTCATCGACCAGCCGGTCGAGATTTTGCGAATCCAGTTCCTCGGCCACTTCCTCGATGACGGTGTTTTTCTGCTCATAGGCCACGTCGATGGCCGCGGTGATCGCCGCCCGCGTGCTCAATGCCGCCTCGACGGGCTTGCCGAGCATCTTGGAGACGTTATCGACGATGCTGGCGTTGAGCGGGTTGGCCGTGATGACCAGCAGCCGCCCGTCGTCGCCGTCGGGGCGATAGCCGATCAGGTAGTGATGCTGGGCGTACGGCGCGGGGACATGCTCGATGAACTCGCGCGGCACCCGCTTGGGGTCGATCTCGTCAACATACGACAGCCCCAGCGCCTCGGCAAACAGCCGCAGCACCACATCCTCGGTAAAATTCGGCGCGGTCATCAACACCTGATCGACGCGCCGATTGTCCTCGGCGTGTTCGGCAAAGAACGCCTGCAGCGTCTTGGCGTTCACCACGCCGCTCCGCTGTGCCGCTTGTATCAACAGTTCTTTCATATTTTCCGTAGGGGCGAACCTATGTGTTCGACCCTCATCTGTTCGTGTTCTCGCCGGGCAGACACACAGGTCTGCCCCTACGTTTCCACCGTAGGGCGGGCCTTGCCCACCACATCAATTATCCTGTTTTCATCTCGCCCCGAAGGGGCATCAAGTCACTTAGCCGTGGGCGCAAGCCCACGGTACAAATCCAATAAAACCACCAAGCCCCAACGGGGCGAAAGTCAAAATCACAAATACCGCTCATCATACGAAATATTGTGTTTTTCCAACAGCGACTTCAATTCTTCTTTAAACGTCAGTTTTTTGTGATGCTCCTTCTGACCCTGTATGTACTCAATTACTTTACCGACAATCGAGTGCGATACCGAAAACGCCGAATAGCCGTCCTGCCAAGCAAAATCATTGTTTCCGGCCAGCGTCTCATGCACCCACTTGGATGAATTGGTTTTGACCGCTCTTAAAAACTCAACCACCGACAACTCCGGGTGCAACCGCACGGCAATATGGACATGGTCGCTTGTTCCGCCGACCAATAACAGAGTCGCCTTCATCTTGTTAATCATACCGCCAATATATTCAAACAAACGCACCATCTCCGGTTCACCCAAATAGGGTGTATGATTTTTTGTCGAAAACACAATGTGATAATACAAATTCGTATAAGACATTCGTTTTCTTTCATTATAAAAAAACCATTCCACCACGTCCCAACGGGACGTGAAGTCACTTAGCCGTGGGCGCAAGCCCACGGAACAAAAGCACCAAAAACTCCCAAAGCCCCGAAGGGGCGAAAGTTCTTGTTCTCTACTGTCGCCCCGTCGGGGCTTATTATTTGAAAGAACAAACCAATATTTTCACGCTCGCTTTCCGGGGGCTTACGCCCCCGGCTACATTACTTTTTGAGCCGTCGGCTCAAATTCCAAAACGCCCCGACAGGGACGCATAGGGCAGGCCTTGCCCACCACAAAAAACATCCAACTCCACTTTGCCCCGAAAGGGCATCAAGTCATTTAGCCGGGGGCGTTAGCCCCCGGAAAGGGGTCATACCAACCACCAAGCCCCAACGGGGCGAAAGTAAATCCAAACACTCATTCCGTTCAACAAACAGTATAAAATTGTCAATTGTAAACTCTATTTTACTTCCACTGTTACCGGCTTATCCAGATTGTCAAGTTTTTTGCGTAATTCTTCAATATATTCATCGTCTTCCAATATTCTTTCGGGCTGAATGGGGTTGGGTTTAATTCCTGGAACAGCCTTGAGACCTTGAAAATC
>JBFZBE010000024.1:0-3913 GCA_041308685.1 Phycisphaerae bacterium | reverse complement strand
AGGCCATCATACCTTAGCCCAGCCCATCGGGCTGGGTCTGCATTCGCGCCACATCCTTACGCCCTGTAAGGGCAATAAAAAATATTGTCTATTGACGATTTTAGCAGGGGCATCCCATTGGTCGTCTTATCAAATTCCTTGATCAATATCAAACAAACTAACCTTATCTTCTGTAAAATTAGTTCTAAGCATGGCCTTAATAAAATAATCAGTGACAGTATCTTGCTCATTCCGGGAGTAATAGATAACTGCTTGACAGTCTCCGTAGTCGAATACAATGTTATCACATCGGGTCAAAATACTATCTTTCTCGGTATTTCTTTTATGTGGTATTTGTTTTAACTCCTTTGAACTGAAAACAATTTTTTTCCATTTTAAGATTTCTACAGAGCGAATAGTTATGCTGGGGTCATGATATATATCGAAGTAATAGGGAGGACCATCAATATTAACTTTATTAAATCGAGGGAATACCCTGACCCACCATTTAGAAAAATCCAAACGTGGAGATTTCGTTACGGGGCTATTGTTCAAGCGTATCCACCATTCACCATGATTAGTCTCTATGGCAACATCATGAAAACCGTATGATGTAAAGAGATATCTCGGCCACAAATAAAAATAAGCAACTGTGGATACGATGGTTACAAATAAAATCAGAATGCTAATTATAGTTTTTCGCAACATAAAAAACACCTATATAGATCATGTGATTTCATAGACAATCCCACTGTTTAAACCTCTGTTTTGTCTCTTACACAGGTGGCCGTCCTCTGCTTTCCCAAAAATAAAAATATCAACGATATAACCATCGGTATAACAATAAAAACTAAATTGCCTATAAGATCGCTTAACCATAAACCACATATTATTGAAAGAGAGCTGTAAATAAAACCTAAAACACTCTTTTTGATACCGATTTTTTCTTTAAATAAAAATGCAGAGACTATATTGCCCAATGGTAATCCAACAAACAACCCTATCATTACATGGTCTTTATCTGTGACAAAGTGGTCTTGAAATAATAACCAGTAAGCTTCAGCAAATAACCAGCAGGTTACGATCGACCCAATATAATAAATCAAAAAACGAAAAAAGCTCTTTAAAGAAATCATTCTTATCCCTTGAAATTAAGAAATTCAGAAGCCGTATAATTCTGTTACTTTTAGCATTCCATCTATCTTTCATCCTGTCAGGGCGATGCCGCCAAATAAGGTTTATCCGCCGAAAAAGGCGAACGCATTTATAATTTTTCCCTTTTCCCTGTACTTTTGCCTTTTTACTTTTAACTTTTGACTTTTGACTTAATCCGCTATACGCCGCGTTTGCCGTCGTGGAGCATTACATGCAGCCGCGGCGAAAAGCCGAAACCGGTTTGCAGGCAATACTGTGAGAGCCACAGCGATTTTTCCAGATAGGCGCTGCGGTCGGCGGCCTGCGGCATCAGGTAAACCCGCTCCGGATCGACCTGATCGAGCTGCTCCAGACAGGCGGCGATCTCGTTCAGATCGCCGGGGGTATCGACCACAAATTTCAACTGATACGGATAGGTCTGAATATACTGCCGGATCGCCGCCAGAAACAGCCGCTCGGCGGCGGGCGCAGCGCCGGTGTTGGACAGCTTGGGGCTGATGCTGGCCAGTTGGATCGGCAAGTCCGGCACAAACCGATAGCCGGAGGTCTCCAGCGTGATATGATAACCCGCCTGGCCAAATGGACGGACAAATTCCGCCAGTCCCGCGTGCGCAGTCGGCTCGCCGCCGGTCATGACCAGCCGCCGGGTGGGATAGTCGGCGATCTGCGGCAGGATGGCCTGCGGCGTCATTTCCGTGCCGACCTGCGGGTCGCGCGCATAGCCCGTATCGCACCAGCGGCAGCGCAGCGGACAACCCGCCAGCCGGATAAACACGCTCGGCAGCCCGGCCAGAGAGCCCTCGCCCTGCAGGGAATAAAAAATCTCGTTGACAATCATTCAAACCGTTCTTTCAGGCAGTCGCAGGCGGGGCGCAAAACTCGCCGCACCAGTTGCGGTCATAGACCTTCGGCCAGTGGATGTCGTTTTTGTAAGTGCCCATCGAATCGGCCTTCGAGACAAACAGCGGCTCGTTGGGACGCGGGGCATAACGGCGGCATTCGCCGTGTCCTTCGGCGATGCGTTCAAAATGCACGCAATGCGGACAGGTCATCGAAGCGGAACGCGACATAAAAACCTCCCTTCAAAAGATTAAAGCACTAAAAATTAAGCACTAAATCAGAAACAAATTCAAAAACAAAAAAAAGAAACGCTGATTTCGCTGATTATTCAGCCACCAGTTTCCAGATTCCAGCTACCAGCTTTTGCTGGCCGCTTTTTCTTCATTCTTCATTCTCAATTCTTCATTTTAACCCTATAAATTACGGATCATCTGCTGCGGATTATACACAAAGTCAGGCATTTTTTCAGCTAAATCTTTGATAAATCGCTGGCCGTCCTGCCAGTAGCCCGCCGTGGGCTTCAGGGCAGGGCAACGGGCGGCAAAAAAGGCGTTTTGCGAGTCCATCACCGTTTCACGGATGTACTTGCTGACCATTGAGGCCAGACACACCGGCAAAAAGCGGGCGTCTGCCCCCAATGCAAAATGAATCCGCATTTGTTTGCCGTTCCATTTCAGGTCATAGGAGCTGATCTTCTCATCCTGACGGATAATGGCCAGTTCTGTATCGGGGAACATCCGCATCAGTTCCTGATGGTAATTGACCCGCCCGCCCTGCCGATCGACCAGGAACTGAAATGGCCCTGGATGGCCGGACTGCACCAAGTCATAAATCAGTCCGCACAGCTCGCCGAACAGCACACGAGATTTATTTTTAACTTTGTCCACACGGGTGTTGTAGAACGTCACGTCCAGACAGCGCGCCGCCAGTGTATGCAGGCGGATGCCGTGTCGGGACATCGCGTTGTGCAATGCGGCGGCGGCAACCGTTACGGCCGCGGGGTTGTCGCCCAGCGGGAGGTCCGCCAGATTCGTATGCCAGGGATAGCCGCCAAACCGCATCAGGGCGTCCGGACAGAGCCGCTCCAATAATGCGGCGGCGGACTGTGGGACGGGACGATCCTTGTCCATCGCCGCCAGCGACGCCAGCACGGTACGCCGTAAATGGGCGATACCGGACGCGGGCGTGTAGGCCTTTTTGCTGTCGGTAATCAGCAGGCGGCCTTTGAGATGTTTTTTCTCTTTGGCCGTCGCCGTCGAAAGCAGCTCCCACAGATCGGCGCCAAGCAGTTCCTGCGGCACCTCCATCGCGGCCGCTGAAACCACCAGCGGCCCCAGCAGCGGACCATACCCCGCCTCATCGATACCGGCCAAAATCGTCATTGCAGGTGCTATTCTACACACTCCAGTTCCATTCCGCAATCGCCGCATCGAAAACGGATGCGAAATCGGTGTTTGTTTTCATCCGTCAGCCAAAGCGGCGCCGCGTTCGGCGTGCACAAACCCAACTGACGGCGGATACAGTATTTGGTGGTCATCACCGTTTGGCCGTGCAGGTCAAGGCCGCTTTCGGCCGCCGGGGCGATGTGCGTTACGCCGTGGCGGTGGTAAAACGCGGCGGCGCGATTGTTGAGGACATTGTCGCGCCAGGTCAGCTCCGTCTGCGGATACGGCACGGCATTGCGGTCGGCGCCGCCCTGCGGCTGCGGGCGATTTTGCACACGCGCCGCGGTCATCGCATCGATCAGGCCGCGTTTGAGGGCGTTGAGCGTCGAGACGGGAAAAAAGTAAACCCGCTCGGTTTCAACCGCCGTCTGCGTACAGACATACGGCGTATTGCCCAGCTTTTTCAGTTGGGTGTCGATGGTCTGCTGCGCCTGCTGAATCTTCTGGGCGGGCTGCTTGTCCATCGCCATCGCAAAGGAGGCCATATTGCCGTC
>JBFZBE010000023.1:0-4559 GCA_041308685.1 Phycisphaerae bacterium | reverse complement strand
TGCGGTCATTTGGTGTCATTTTCAGCGAAATACAGATATTGTAAATCTTCTTCGAAGACCGCCGTAAGCGTTGAAAATTGAGTCAATTAGGCACTTCTTGGCAGGTGCTGTCCGTTGGGGTCAAACAGCGGGCGATCGGAATCGAACCGACATGGCCAGCTTGGAAGGCCGAGTCATATCGAACACAAGTGTTTATTTTATAAACAATTAAATCATACTCAAACGCGACTTGCAGTAAAATTCAACGCGAATTAATTCTACAAATAAAAAATGTTTTTGTTGCATTTCGATACCGTCATCATTAAAATGCAACACATGTATAAAAGACGAGAACTGTCCGACAAATTGAAAAAACTTGCAGACTACTTTCCTGCCATCGTTATTACGGGGGCGCGGCAAGTGGGTAAAAGCACACTGGTTAAGCACATTTTCAAACAGGCCGACTACGTCCTTTTTGACCCGTTACAGGATATCGAAAATGCACGAAAAGAGCCCGATCTTTTTCTCAACAACCATCCTAATCCGGTGATTCTTGATGAAATTCAATATGCGCCCCAACTTGTTCCGGCCATAAAGAGACGCATTGACGCCGACCGCAAGGCCGGACGGTTTATTCTCACGGGTTCACAACAATGGTCGGTTATGAAATCGATATCCGAGAGTTTGGCTGGCAGAGCGGTAATCCTTGATTTGTACAGTTTTAGTCTTGGGGAAATCGCCGAAAATAGGTCCAAGCCTTGGCTTCTGGCTTGGCTTGAAAATCAGGATGCCTGTGTTGCAGCCAAATCAAATAAATTGCAGACGAGGATGCTCCTATACGAACTTTTATGGCGAGGTTTTCTGCCAGAGGCCACTCTGATGCCGCTGGAGCACGTTAATAACTTCCACAACTCCTATTTGCGTACCTATCTCGAACGTGATGCGCGTCAGTTTGCGGATGTGTCGGATTGGGCATTGTTTAGTCGTTTTACAGGGCTTATGGCGGCCCTGACTGCTCAAGAGATCAATTACAGTCAAGTCGGACGTGAGTTGGGTCTGACGCCTCAGACATCCCGAAATTGGCTCAATATTCTTAAGGCGACATTTCAATGGTTTGATGTGCCTGCGTTTCATGGCAATACAATAAAACGCATCAGCAGTAAAGCCAAGGGCTATATTGCGGATACCGGCTTGGCCTGTCATGCACAAGCCATCTCCTCTCCGCGGGCTATCGGTGCTCACCCTCTGTGGGGGGCATTATTTGAAACGGCCGTTGTTAATGAAATACATAAACAGTGTTCCCTTTTAAATCCCATGCCGAATATGTATCACTGGCGTACACATCGCCAAGCAGAGGTGGATGTTATATTGGAACGAGATGGCATATTTTATCCCATAGAAATAAAGGCAACCGCTCGGCCAAGTCGCAGAGATACAAGTGGGATACGCGCATTTAGAAGCACCTACCCTGACATTAAGATTGCCAAAGGGCTGGTCGTTGCACCCACAGAGGCATTTATTCAACTTTCAGAAGATGATTATGCTATGCCCTGGGATTTTTGTGGAACAGCAATTTAATGGAAACGGTACGGTGGGTACAGTCTTGCTCATTGTTTGTGAAATTGACAGGTAGCGTCCAAATTCAGGTGTCGCATTCAGATCATTCAGTAAAATAGGAAATATCATGGCAAAACGGGAATTGACATTAAAGGATCGATTGTCACGGCTGACCTACACGCAGGCATGCAAATTATTGGGCGATGAGGGCGGCAAGCGGATCATGCAGGGGGGCAAATTTCCGATTGGGCCGATTGGAGAAAATGTGTATCTGGGGGACGATCTGTTTCGCCTGTCGGTCGATGGGGCGGCGGTAACGATCACACTGATGGCCGAGGCGAAAAATCGGCTGCATTTTCACTGCACGGCATGTCAGGGCGTCTGTGAACATATCGGGGCGGCCTTTGCGCTGATTCTGGAGGAAAAAACGGCACTGGGGCTGGCCAAGCCGCCGACTGAGCGGATTGCGGCCGAGAGCTTGAGTGAGGCCGCGTTGGTTGCGCTAGCATTGGAAGAGCGAGTCGAACGCGCCAAGACCGAGCGAATGAAGATCGAAAGCACCCAGCCGCGGATTTTATGGACGGATTATATTGTCACCAACAATCTATCCGGCAAGAGTTATCGCGTCGCGCTGCGGGGCTGGGAGCGAGGACAATCGTATTGTTCGTGTCCGGACTTTCGCAAAAATACGCTCGGCACCTGCAAGCACATTATCAAAGTGCAGCGCAGTGTGGAACGCAAGTTCGCGTCCGTTACCCGCAACCGTCCCTATCAGCAAAAAGAGTTTGCCGTGCATCTGGCCTACGGGCAGCGATTGGAGCTGCGATTGCTGTATCCAGAGAAAACGGACAAACAGGCGGCGGCGATCATAAATCCGATTCGGGATAGAGCCATCAAGGACGTTTTTGGACTTTTGGGCTGTGTCCAGAAACTTGAATCGCTGGGTAATGAGGTTACGATTTACCCGGACGCACAGGAGCATATTGATTTTCTGCTGCATCAGGAACGCATTGCCCGATTGGTCGCACAGATACGCAGGAATCCGGCCGGTCATCCCTTGCGAAAAACACTGCTCAAGGCCGAACTGCTGCCGTATCAATTGGACGGGGTTGCCTTTGCCGTCGGGGCCGGCCGGGCGATATTGGCCGATGATATGGGGCTGGGAAAGACCATTCAGGGGATCGGCGTTGCCGAGCTGCTGGCGCAGGAAGCGGGGATTGCCAAAGTGTTGATTGTTTGTCCCACCTCGCTCAAATCGCAGTGGCGCAGTGAGATTCATCGCTTTTGCGACCGTTCGTGTCAACTGGTGATCGGCACAGCCAAAGAACGTACAGCACAATATGACAATGACTGTTTTTTTACGATTTGCAATTATGAGCAGGTGATGCGCGACGCAACGGCGGTCGAGGGCGTCAAATGGGATTTGATTATTCTCGATGAAGGACAGCGGATTAAAAACTGGGAGGCCAAAACAACGCAGATGATGAAATCGCTGCGGAGTCGATTTGCGCTGGTACTGTCCGGTACGCCGCTGGAAAATCGTCTCGATGATTTGTTCTCGGTGGTGGAGTTTGTCGATGATCGGCGATTGGGACCGTCGTTCCGATTTTTCAATACGCATCGGATTGTTGATGAAAAGGGAAAGCTGCTGGGTTACAAGAATCTGGATCAATTGCGCAACAAGCTCAGCCCGATCCTGCTGCGGCGCACGCGCAGCGAGGTGATGAAGCAATTGCCGCCGCGCACCGATGAGATCATACGCATCCTGCCGACCGATGAACAATACACCATTAACCGAAACCAGAAGATGATCATTCAGTCGATCGTCAATAAATCCTATATCTCTGAGATGGATTTGCTACGGCTGCAAAAGGCGCTGCTGCTTTGCCGGATGGCCGCCGACAGTACGTTTCTGGTCGATAAGCAGCCGCCGGGGTACTCAAGCAAGCTGGAACGGCTGACCGAATTGCTGGAAACGCTCAACGCCGAAAAAGGTCGGAAGATCGTGCTGTTTTCAGAGTGGACGACGATGCTGGAGCTGATTGAGCCGATTCTTAAGAAACTGGGCATGGATTATGTACGTCTGGATGGCTCTGTCCCGCAGAAAAAACGCGCCCAGCTTGTCCATACCTTCCAGCAGGATCCAAACTGCAAACTGTTTATTACAACCAATGCCGGATCAACCGGTCTGAATCTGCAATCGGCCAATACGGTGATCAATGTCGATCTGCCGTGGAATCCGGCGGTGCTGGAGCAGCGGATTGCGCGGGCACACCGCATGGGGCAGAAAAATCCCGTACAGGTCTATATTCTGGTGACCGAACAAACGATTGAAGAGCAGATGCTCGGCACACTGGGCGCCAAAAAAGAGGTTGCGATGGCGGCATTGGACATCAACAGTAAAGTCAAGGATGTGGAGATGGCCGGCGGCATCGAGGCGCTCAAACGTCGGCTGGAAATCCTGCTTGGACGGCCGGAAGACGCCCCGCTGGACATCAGTGAGCTGAAACGGCAAAAGCAGGCCGTCGAACACATCGCCCGCAAGGAAAAAATCGCGGTCGCCGCCGGAGAACTGTTTACATCGGCCTTCAATCTCCTGGGGCAAATTATGCCGCAGCCAGCCGATGAGAATCGGCTTACGGAAAAGAAAGAAGCCATCAAAACCCATCTGCAAACCTGCCTGGAAACCGACGAACAGGGGCGGATTGAACTGAAGCTCAAGCTGCCCGATGCATCGGCCTTAGAAGGAATCGCCGCCGCTCTGGCAGCACTGATGGGGTAATCGCAATGTCAGCCATTGAGCCGATCGCGTTGTCATTTGATCAGGGAACGCTTGTTCTGTCGGGATTGACGGAACATGCGTTGACGGCAGCGGGGTTATCCTGTTTTACCTGGGATGTGCGAGCATGAGTGTTTCGAGCGGAGGAAATTGACGCCGTCGATGATGTGATTGCAGCGCGTTTTCAGGTGAAAAACACTTGCCATTCAAGGCATTTTGCATAGGATATAGGGGCGATGTTGAC
>JBFZBE010000022.1:0-4931 GCA_041308685.1 Phycisphaerae bacterium | reverse complement strand
TCAACGGGATGTTTTGGTTCGTCGAAAAGGTACAAATCACATTTTGCATTTACTTTTAACAATTATCACCGGCGGTCTATGGCTGATTATTTGGATATTGGCATCTATTAAGATCGGTGGTTGGCGTTGTTCATATTGTGGTATGAAATGCTGACTGGAAAGACTAAAATAGGATTGCGACGGGTGGGCTCTGCAAAAATAGTCAATAATCAATAGACAATAGTCAATTGAATCGGGTGCCACCTTCAAGCGCAGCTTGTGGGTGATTAAAACAGAAATTCGACAAAGTCGTCAATCGTCGGTGTTATGGAAATGGTTTAATTGGGCGAACACATCGGTTCGCCCCTACGGTTATATGTGGGCGTTCCGGCGGCGGGGTGTCAGGTTTTTTTGGCTGGGCGCCAGTGGCGGAGGGCGTCCAGGAAGGTCTGCATATCGTCCGGCAGCGGGGCTTCAAAGAGCATGCGTTTTTCGGTGGTCGGGTGGGTGATCTCCAGCCGCCAGGCGTGCAGGGCGCAGCGTGCCAGGAGCGGCTCTTCGGGGGCGGCGGAGCGGTTTTCCATCTGCCAGGGATAGACGACCTTGCCGCCGTACATATCGTCGGCGACGATGGGGTGCTTGATGTACGACAGATGCACGCGGATCTGGTGGGTGCGGCCGGTCTTGAGGTCCAGCTGCACCAGCGAAAACCCGCGGAACGCTTCCAGCACTTCGTAAAACGTAACGGCCTCTTTGCCGGTTCCGTCGTGGCGGACGGCGTATTTTTCGCGCGAGACGGGATTGACGCCCAGCGGCTCTTTGATGCAGTCGGCCGACAGCTCCGGCGTGCCGTGGATGAGGGCGACGTAGGTTTTTTTGGTGGTGCGGTCGGCAAACTGGCGGCTGAGCTTCCAGTGGGCCGTGTCGTTTTTGGCCACGACCAGGCAGCCGGTGGTGTTGCGGTCGAGCCGATGGACAATGCCCGGCCGCCAGTCGTCGCTGCCGCCGGACAGCGTCTGATAGTGGTACACCAGCGCGTTGACCAGCGTGCCGCTTTTGTAGCCGCGCGCCGGATGGACGATCAAATCGGCCTGCTTGTTGACCACCAGCATCTGGTCGTCCTCGTAGAGGATTTGCAGCGGGATATTTTCGGGCGTCAGTTCGCGCAGCTCGCGCGGCGGCATAATCAGATCGATGCAGTCGCCGGCATTGAGCTTGCAGCTTGGCTTGGCCGGGCGGCCGTTGACGTTGACGCCCTGCTCGACGATGAGCTTTTGCAGGCGCGTGCGGCTGAAATGGCTGAACCGCCCGGTCAGGTATTTGTCCAGACGGCGAAACTTCAGATTGGAGCCGACCTTGAAGCGGAGCTGCTGGCCGGCTAATTCCTCGCTTTCGTCCTGATTGAACACCGGATCGTCCGCATCCAGCGGTGCAGCATCCTCCTCCGTCAGCGCCGCAGCGTCGTTGGGCTCCAGCGGTTCAGACGGATCCATTTCAGATTTGTTTGTTTTATCTTTTGACACAGAACACGAAAAACTTCTATTTCCAATTTTCAAAGTTCAATTTTGAAATTGGAAATTGGAAATCAGAAATAAATCTGTGCAATCCGCGGTTTATTGCTGCGCTTCGGGAGCCGGGGTTGGGGTGGGAACGGGTTCAGCGGCCGGAGCCGGCGCGGCGGCCGGGGCAACGACCTCGGTCTGACCGACGGCTTCGGGAGCGGCGTCTGCTGTCGGCACGGCGGCTGTTTCATCCAGCGGGGCAGGGGCAAAGGTTACGGTGGACAGATTTTCGTCCAGCCCGTCCAGCCGATGCTGCGCTTGTGCCGGAAAGACCGTCGCGGCATACGCGGGAGTATCAATAATGGCTTTGTAGATCGCCGCTGCCTCGTCGCGCTGTCCCAGTTCTTCGGCACACAGCCCCAGACCGAACTGCGCCATCGCCTTCAAGGTTGCGTTGGTGGCCGTATCGGCGGCCTTTTTGTACGCCTCTTGTGCCTGTCCGACGCGGGTGTGTGCCTGCTCTACATCAACCACATCCGCCCGAAAATGCAACTCGGCGCGCAGCGCCTGTGCGGCCTTGATGCGTGCCAGCGCCGCCACATCGGCGTCGTCGGTCTTGTCGGCCTGCTCCAGCAGGGCATTGGCGCTGACCAGCAGGGCGCTGGTGGCCTGCTGCCGTGCCTCGGCGTCTTTTTCGGCTGCCTGAATGACGGCGTAAATGTCGCGTTCCAAATTCTGGATAGAATCGGCGACCGCGGCGGCCTTGGCCGTGTCGGCTTCTGCCCGCATCCGGTTGAACATCGGCCAGGTCACAAGGCCGACCAGAATCAGCGCCACCCCGACCAGAGTGCTGGCGTTGCGTTTGATAAAGCCCGGCACCTGACGGATATAGTCGGCCAGCTCATTCGTTTTCAGTTCATGGCGATGTTCTGAGTCCATTATTAACTCCATTTTTCAAAAAGTTACGGGTTCGGCCGGCGGTCATTGTTTCTCGGCCGACAGCGATAAGTGGGGTATTATAAAAAATTTGGCTTTGACTTGCAAGAGGTGTTTGACGATACTTTAAGGTCAATTTTACGCAACAGGACGAAAATATGAGAAAAATCGGACAAAAGTATGTGTTGCTGTGGATTATTGCCGCTTTGTTTGGGCTGTTGGGCGGTCTTTCGGCACAGACGGAAACCATTGCGCTGGATGCCGTGCGTCCGGGGATGGAGGGCTATTGCCTGACGGTGTGGGCGGGTACTGCGGTTGAAAAGTTCCCGCTGAAAGTCCTCAGTATTGTCCGAAATCAAAAGCCCGGCAGCGATATGATCCTGGTTCGCGTCAATGAGCCGCGTTTTGAAAAAGCCGGGGCCATTCACGGCTGCAGCGGTTCGCCAGTTTACTTGGAAGGCAAACTGGCCGGTGCGCTGGCCGCCGGGTGGGATGGCTCTTTGGAGCCACTGTATTATGTGCGTCCGATTGAGGAGATGCTGGCGGTAGGCACGACCCCACAGCCATCGGCTGCGCCGCTGCACTGGCCGAGTGCCGGCGGCGAAGGCATCAACCTAACTGAATTGGCTGCGTTTTATCGTGAATCCATTTATAAGCCGCAAACCGCCGATAGCGACCGCAAGCCGCTGCCGCTTTCGACTTCATTGCCGGAGCCCGTGTGCCGCAGTTTGTCGGAGGGTTTTTTGCGGATGGGCTTTGCCCCCTTGCCATCGGGGATGTCCGCCGGTACGGCCGATGCGTCGGCGCAGACCGATCTTGTGCCGGGCGGAATTCTGGCCGCGCTGTTGTGCAGCGGCGATGTACAGATGGCCGCGGTAGGAACGGCTACGCACCTTGACGGCCAAACGGTCTATGGTTTCGGCCACAGTTTTACCGGCAACGGGCCGGTGGAGTTTCCGTTGGCCGCCGGCACAGTGCATACGATTGTCGCTACACAGAGCTATTCCTTTAAACTGGCCTCGGCGGGGGCGATTCTGGGCACGATTCAATTTGACCAGAATGCCGCGGTGCGCGGACAGATCGGCGTCATGCCCCGTACAGTCCCGCTGCGGATCACCGTCGAGCGATTCAACGACCCCAAGACGCGCACCTGGAATTGTGCGATGGCGTACGACCGCTTTTTTACACCGATGATTGCGCAGTTGGTCGTCGCTGCGACCGCCCAGATGCAGGGACCGTTCCCGACCGAACATACGCTGCGTTATGCGGGGAAAATCGAAACAAATAAAGGCCGGGCTATTACATTCAATAACCTGTCCTCCGGCCGCAATATGGCCGATGCGGCGACGGAACTGTTTGCCGCGTTGGGGATTTTGATGAACAATCCGTTTGAGGAGATCATTCCGACCGGTATCGAACTGCAAATCACCATTGCCCCGTCGGATGCCAATGCGTCGATCTGGACGACGACGCTGTCGCAAACAACCGTCAAGCCCGGCCAGACGATCACCGCCGAGTTGACGCTTGAATCGTTCCGCACGGCCAAAAGCAAACAGTCGATTTCGCTGACCGTCCCGAACAATCTGCCGCCGGGCAAATACCCGCTGCAGTTGATGGGCGCAGAGCCGTATGCGGCGTTCCTGCGGCAAAACGCCCCGCAGCGATTTTTTGTAACGGATGCGTCTTCGCTGCTGGAAGGGCTTAATGCCCTGCTCGACGCGCCGCGCGGACGGCTGTATGCGGTACTGAGTGTGCCGGCGACGGGATTGACACTGCGGCGGCATACACTGGGCGACCTGCCGCCGACGCGGATCAACCTATTGCAGGACGCCAAACGCCCCGCGCCGATCGAGCCGTACAGAAACTGGATCGAAAGCCGCATTGACGGCGATCAGATCATCGCCGGCGCCGTCCAGATCGAATTGACTGTCGAACAACCCTGAGAGAGCAGAAAAGCGTCCAGCCACCAGCGGCCAGAAAAAGCTGGTAGCTGGAATCTGGCTGCTGGAATCTAAGAATCTGTGTATAAAAACAATATTTACAGTGCATAACGCAAGGAATGCTTCTTTATGAAAAAATGGTATTGGGTCAATCTTGTTCTATTCGTGATGTTCAGCGTGTCCGCCGCGGCGGTTACTTCGGTGATTGTGCGGCATAACACCGGCGCCGATTTTGCCAAAGGCACGACCGACGGCGTGGTCATCGATTCCAACGGTACAGTGCGGCTGGCGCGGCATACCGAACATGTCGATTGCGGCGACCTGCTCAAGGAGGTCTGGGCGATCCATACGATACTGACGGATGCACGCGGGGCGCTGTTTCTGGGCACAGGCCCCAACGGCCGCGTCATACGGATCGTCGGCGATCAGGCCGTGCAGGTCTATCCCCAACCCGACCCGAACGCCGCTGCGCCGTCGGATATTCTCAATCAGCATGTTTTTGCGCTCGGACTGGATGTAGCCGACCGGCTGCTGGTCGGCATCAGCGGCGAAAAAGGCAAGCTGGTGCGCATCG
>JBFZBE010000021.1:0-7897 GCA_041308685.1 Phycisphaerae bacterium | reverse complement strand
TTAGGAGATAAAAAAAGTCCGCTACCTGTCGGCATATCCGTCAGGCCGCCACCACCAGAAAAAATTGACTATTTTGTTTCTATTCATAGAAACAATTATAGCCAAAATCAACGCCGTGTCAACACGAAAAAATGGGATTTATAAAAATTTTTTGATATTGGATACAATTGCTTGTAATCGTCGGCAGGGTGGTGTAGGATAAAGCCCGTCGAAAAAAAGGAATGTATGGATAAGCCAATGAGGGTGCTATGCCACAAGAGTCAAAAACGCATTGTATCGGGGTCCTGACCTCCGGCGGGGATTGTCCGGGGCTGAACGCGGCCATTCGGGCGGTCGCCAAGGCCGCCATCAATGAATACGGGATGACCGTTGTCGGGATTATGGACGGCTTTCGGGGGCTGGTCGAAAACCGCACGATGCACATCGAGGCCAAGCACGTCAGCGGGATTTTGACGCTGGGCGGCACGATTCTGGGCACCAGCCGCGACAAACCCAACAAAATGCCGATGGGCGGCAAGATTCGCGATATGACCCAGGTGGCCGTGGAAAACATCAAGCGTCATCATATCGAGTGTCTGGTCTGCTTAGGCGGCGGCGGGACGCTCAAAAACGCCCTGCGGCTGCATCAGGAAGGCGGCGTCAATGTCCTGAACCTGCCCAAGACCATTGACAACGATGTCGAGGGTACGGATGTGACCTTTGGCTACGATACGGCCATGCAGATCGCCACCGAGGCCATCGACCGCCTGCACACGACCGCCACCAGCCACCACCGGATCATCGTCTGCGAGGTGATGGGGCATAAGGCCGGCTGGCTGTCGCTCAGTTCCGGCATCGCCGGCGGGGCGGATGTGATCCTGATCCCTGAAATCCCTTACGATCTGAACATCGTGTCCGAATATCTGCTCAAACGCCGCCGCAGCGGCAGCCGATTCTCGATCATTGCCGTTGCCGAAGGCGCGCTGTCGGTCGAAGAAGTGGCCAAATCCGAAAAAGACGCCGATGCCAAAAAGAAGGAAAAATCCAAAGACAAGGATAAGGATAAGAAGGACAAAAACGGCAAGGACAAGGGCAAAGAAAAGAACGGCAAAGATACGCTCGGCGGGCATCTGGCCAAGCTCAAAGATGAGATGGACCCGGAAAGCGAGTATATCGAAGTGGATGGCTCCGGCCAACTGCCCGAGTTTCGTATCATCCAAGAGCCGATCGCCAGCCGCGTCGCCCGCAAGCTCCAGCAGTTGACCGGCATCGAGGCGCGGGTAACGTCGCTGGGGCATGTGCAGCGCGGCGGCACGCCCAGTGCGTTCGACCGGCTGCTGTGTACGCGCTTCGGTACCAAGGCCGCGCAACTGCTGGCCAAAGGCCAGTACAATGTGATGGTCGGCTACGATTCCGGCCATTGCAGGGCCGTACCGATTGAAGAGGTCGCCGGCAAGTGCAAGATCGTCCCGCCGGATCATCCGATGATCAACTCAGCGCGACTGGTCGGCACCTGCATGGGCGACCGGATACCGAATTTTTGATTGACGATTGATTGGTCTTTTAAAAAGTAATCGAACATCCGTGCTGAAATTCGAATATCGAATGTCGAAATACGAAACAAATTCAAAAATCTAATGGCGCAGCGTCAAAAACAACCCCGCCGCAACGTCTGACAGGATGCGTCAAAATGACCATTTTGAATTTTTGTCATTCGAATTTATTTGCCGCTATTTGGTTGTAATATCGTCGTCTATTTAATCAGCCGGATGGGGGTGTTGCCGATAAAGGCCTGATTGACGTCGAACGCTTTTTGGCGCGTGGAGATGTCCGGGTAGGCCGGAGCGTCGGTAATCCCCGCTTTGGCCAGCAGCCGGGCGGCCATCACACGCACCTGCTGGGCCTGATTAACTGAATCGCCCAGAATACGCATCGCTTCCTGCGGGGCGTGAAAGCCGCGTCCGTTGCTGGCGGAGATGTAATCCCACCGGAACTGAGCATGCCGCAGGAGCTTGCGCAGCGGGGCAAGCTCTTCATCGGCGACATTGGCCTGCATTGCCGCGGCAATATCAAAATGCGCCTGCACGATCGCCTCTTCGGCCTTGAGCAGTGCGTTGGCGACCGTTGTCTGAATGCTTTCGACGCGGGTGCGAATCTCGTCCTCGCTCCAGCGGTGGCAGACTGCACAGCTATTGGAGATGTTCAGCAGCGGGCTTTGGATGTGGTGGTCGGTGAACTTAACGCCGCCTTCGGAACGGTACGGCATGTGGCAATCGGCACAGGACACATTGCGGTAGGCGTGGATGCCTTTGCTGTACAGCTCATAATCCGGGTGCTGGGCTTTGATGACCGGCGTTTTGGAGATTGGGTGGGTGTAATCCGCAAAGTCGATCCGGTCAAAATACGCGATCATCCCTTCGACGCCCATTCCATTGTGCCAGGGCAGCGTCAGGTAGTTTTTGGGTTCTTTGGCAAAGTAGTATTCGACGTGGCACTGGGCACAGACCAGCGAGCGCATCTCCTGATGCGTGGCCTGTGCGATGTCCTTGCCCTGAGCGGTGAAGGCCTCTTTAAGCCCCGGCCGGCTGATGCGCAGCTTCATCGTCGCCGGGTCGTGGCAGTCCAGACAGCCGATGGCGTGGGTCATCTGATCTTTGAGGTCATAAAAATTGGATGCGTAAAACTCCTTGATCCCCATTTCGTGCATTACGCGCGGCACATCGGAGCTTTTGCACGTCCAGCAGGTTGCCGCCTGAAAGGGTGTGGCCAGCCGTTTGGTGTGCGTAACGTCCTCCAGTGCGTAATAATGGCCGCGACCCTGCAGATAGTCTTTGCTGAAGCCCATACCGGCAAACAGGATCACCTGCATCGGGTCGTCGTCCAGATAATCCCGCGGGACACTGCCGCCGAACTTGGTTTGCGTGTCGGTGATCTGGGTCATCAAGTAGCGTTCATACTGCCGGGGGTAATTTTCACCCCACTTGGCATTGTCCGATTCCCACTGGCCGATCTCGGACGCGACCAGTATCGGCCGCTGCGCTTCCCAGCGGCGTTCCATAATCGATACGCTCATCAGCCCCAGCGCGACGATCGCCGCCGCCAGCAGCATTGCCAGCCCGATACCCACCCACAGCGGCAGGCGGAGGGGTTGTCCGTTGTTGTCTGCAAATTTGGTTTTTATGATCTTTTTCATGGGGTTACTCTCCAGATTTTTTCAAATCAATGCCTGCTTGGGGCAGGGCGGGACGCAGTTCGCGCGGCGAGGCCGACAGGCCGTGTACATCGCCGTGAATGTTTTGATGGCATGTCCAGCAGGTCTGCTGGGTCGAATCGGACAGGCGGATCATCTGGAACTGGTCGCTGTGGCAGCGGACGCAGTTTTGCTGGATGACGGGTACGGCGCCGCTGGACAGGTGCATGACCTGCGGCTCTTTGCGGAGCATAAAGATCGTCGAGTGCCGTGCGCCGTCCATCGCCTTGAAGGCGGACTTGGACAGAATGTTGTCGTGGGGGACGTGGCAATCGTTGCAGACGGTTACGCGGCCGTGACTGCCGCGCTGCCAGGACGCATATGCATCGGTCATCACATGGCAGTTCATACAGGTTTCGGGGGCGTTGGATAGATACGACGCGGCATTGGAGATGCGCACCAGCAACAGCGCCAGCCCTGCGGCGACGCCGACCAGTCCATAAATGGCAACCTGCCAGAACCGTCCCACGCCGGGCAATCCCAATAGATGTAAAATCCATCCTACCATATCCGAATAGTAGGCGGCATTGCTCTGGGTGTCAATCATATTTTTTGATTTTTGAAGTTGCACTTTGGGCGTTGCTGCGTTTCAATAAGAGCGCGAAAGGGGAATGTGCAAATGAACATCTTGGTCAGCGGCGGGAGTGGTTTTATTGGTGCGGTGGCGGTCGATTCTTTTTGTTCGCAGGGGCATAAGGTCATCCGTCTGGTGCGGCCGTCGGCAGGCCAGCCGTCGGCTTCGTCGGTTGTCTGGGAGCCGTCATCCGGCCGGTTGGATGCGCTGCCGCAGCCGCTGGACGCGGTGGTGCATTTGGCGGGCGAAAACATCCTCGGCCTTTGGACACAGGCCAAAAAACAGCGCATCTATGACAGCCGCATCAAAAGTACCGCGCTGCTGGCCGCACGGCTGGCGGAATTGCCGCAAAAGCCATCGGTTTTTATCTGTGCCTCTGCGGTCGGGTTTTATGGTCATTGCGGCGATGCGGTTTTGACCGAAACTGCCGGCTGCGGACAGGGGTTTTTAAGTCGTGTTTGTCGGGATTGGGAGGCCGCGACCGAGCCGGCCTATCGGGCGGGAATCCGCACGGTTTGTCTGCGGTTTGGGATGGTTCTGGCCGAACACGGCGGGGCCTTGGCCAAAATGCTGCCGGTGTTTCGGCTGGGGCTGGGGGGAGCCATCGGCGATGGCAGCCAGTGGACAAGCTGGATCACGCTGGCCGATGCGGTGCGGGTGATCGGGTTTGCCATCGACAATATCCTGCTGGCGGGGGCGGTCAATGCCGTCGTGTCCGAGCCGGTGCGTAACAGCGAACTGACCAAAGAGCTGGGGCGTGTTCTGCATCGGCCTGCGGCGCTGGCTGTACCGTCGTCGCTGCTGCGGCTGGGGCTGGGCGATTTTGCACGGGAGGTTTTGCTTTCCAGCACCCGTGCCGTGCCTGAAAAGCTGCGCTCGGCCGGTTTTGCGTTTCGGCATCCATCGCTTGGGGCCGCACTGGCGGATATACTGGAACACGCTTGAAATTGACGATTGACGAATGACGATTCTTGCGGAGGCCGCAGGTGAAAGAATTATGCCCCCTTGCACGAAAAATGCGGATGAGAGGAGTCGAACCTCCACGAGCGTGAGCCCACAGGCACCTGAAGCCTGCGCGTCTGCCAATTCCGCCACATCCGCAACAGACAGGGAAATATAGCGTCTTTTGGGACAGCGTCAAGGGAATTTTTGAGATTTTTTACAGACCCGATAAATGGAGTCCAAAAGTCCTATTTTGCATCGCTCCGTACCCGTGTGCGCTGGCACAATTGCACCATTTCGTCGATCTGCTGCTGAATGGCGGTTACGTCATTGACGGAGATGGCCTGCTCTATCTGTGCGGCTTTTTCGGTATAGACGGGGAACCCGGCAAACCCGCCCAATCCTTTGAGGGCGTGCGTTTTGAACGCCAGTTCCTGCATATCGTTATGTTCCAGCGCCTGCCGCAGTTCTTCGATGCGCTGGGGCAGGCCGCCGACAAACGTTTCGATAGCTTGATGGTAATCGGGGTTGCCTTCCAGGAACGAGGCGATATCCTGTCCTTGTGCGGCCAAACGCAATTGCTGTGCTTTGGCGGCGTATCGGCTAACCTTCTGTTCCAGCAGTTTGCAATTGATGGGTTTGGTCAGATAATCGTCGCAGCCGGCCTCCATCGCCGCCAACTGGTCGTCTTTGTCATCCGAGGCGGTCATCGCGAGGATCGGCGTGCCGCGATTGACACTGTCACTGCGGATCAGCCGTGTCGCCTCAAGACCATCCATCTGCGGCATCCGCATATCCATCAAAATAACGTCAAAGGTCTCGTGCCGGCACAACTGCACCGCCTGGCAGCCGTCGCCGCAGCGGAATGTCTTCCAGCCGCTGTTGGAAAAGACCGCCTCCAGCAGCATTTGATTTTCAACCACATCGTCCACGATCAGGATACGCTTTGCCTGTACGGCGTCCGGCGTGTTCGTCGGCGGCGCCGGCGGCAAAGCGGCCGGAATCGGATCGGTCGCCGGCGTCTCTGCCGCGGCAATGTCTATCGCATAGCGCATCCGCCCGTCCAGAGGGTCCACACGCAGCCGATAGCCCGCTTTATTCAGCAGCCGCGCAGCGATCCGCAGCCCGACGGCCAAATCCCGCTGCTGACAATCGCGATACCACGTCAGCAGCGATACATTCGGATCAAGTATCGCGGCGATCTGCTCGCCTTGCGGCATTATGCCTGCATACTCCACGAACAGACAAACAACCGTCTTGCCCTGTTCGGCGGCGACCATTTCGGCGCCCAGCGTCAGGGCATCGGCCCTGGCCTCGATCGCCAGTTCGGCCAAAATCATCATCGCTTGCCGCAGCTTGGCCGCGTCGGCTTCCACCTGCAATGGACAGCCGTCCCCGATATGCACGGTCAATTGCAGCGGCTGTTCGTAATGCGACACAATGCCGTCCCGAACGGTTTGGGCCAGTTGACGCAACGGCGTCAAAGTATGCGGTGTTTTCATCGGCTCTTCGTTCTCCATCGATAAGACGTCAAGGTTGGCAATGGTTTCAAGACAGTGATCCACAGCGGCCGGCAGCCCGTAACCGGCTGCGGATAAATGCGTCAGACGGCGAATCGCCGCAAGACGCGCGCGGATTGCATTCAAGGCACGCCTGCAGCGGTACAGCCGCGATTCCAGGCAATGCTGATCGTGCTTTAATGCGCTCACCTCGGTAAGCGTGAACAGGATGGTCTTCAGCGTTGTCCCCTCATAGATCGGACGGGGCATTACCATAAACCAGCCGCTGCCGTTCTGAATGACAAAGGCGCTGCCGTCCGGCAGAGAATTGCGGTTCAAATCTTCGATATGCCGCCGCATACACGCCGCCGACGAGGCATCAAAAATCGCCGCGATATCCTGACCTTGCAGCATTGCGTCGTCGATGTGCAGGGCTTTCCGCAGCGCCGTATTGACATACACAATACGACCTTTGGCATCCACCGCAGCCGTCGGCAGAGATTCGGCGGCGCATTGATGTTTCAAGTACGAACAGAGCGATCGATTCTGTACGTTTTTCAACAGGTCTTGGTTCAGCGCGCCGCCCAACAGCCCGCAGACCTTTCCGCTGCTGTCTTTGACGGCGATTTTCGACACCAGATAGTTCCGCTCGACGCCGTTTTGCGTCATTCGATGCGGCAAAAACAGCAATTCGACATCCTTGTCCATTACCTCCATATCTACCGGCAGCCCCTCCTGGCGGGCCTCAAATATTTCGGTCTGTGCCGACGAGAGTCCCTCTTCCATCCGCTTAAGACCGGCAATATGGGCATATTCAGGGTTATACCCCAGAAGTTTTCCCTCGCGGTCTTTCCAGTACAGCCCCATCGGAACCGCCTTGAGCAGGCCGTGATACAACGCCGTCTGACGCTCCAACTGGCTGCGCACCTGCCGGCTGTCGGACGACAGCCGATGCAGCTCACCGGTTGTCTCATTCAATGCTGCCTGCTGTTTGAGGACGGTGCGCCCCAGCCGGCCGCAAAGCGCCAGCAAATACCCCAAAAACAAAGCCGATAATAAATAGACAAAAACAAGATATTTATCCACTGGCTCCAGCGGCAGCAGGCATGTTAACGCCGCAAGGCACATCAACCCCAACCAAATTGTCTTTGCAGGACGCAGTTTCACAGTGTCGTCAAGTCCTTCTTTGGGTACGGAACATCCGTACGCACGAAAAATATCGGCACTTTGAGGCAAGCGGTTAATGAAGAAGTCCGAAGTCAGGAGTCAGAATGAAGAAAAGCTGCCAGCTTCCAGCCGCCAGCGGCCAGCAAAGAAAAACGGGGAGCTGGCACTGGAATCTGGACGCTGAACAGTTAACATTTGACATCAAATAACGCCGATTTTATCGGTTCAAGTATTAACAGGGCGAAAATAATAAAAATCTGACTTCTTGTGCAAATGCGCACCGCCTTAAATGCCGATAAAACAAGAATACGGTTGTCAAGCCGGCGGTTTGTCGG
Source organism: Phycisphaerae bacterium (assembly GCA_041308685.1). Classification (GTDB taxonomy): domain Bacteria; phylum Planctomycetota; class Phycisphaerae; order Sedimentisphaerales; family Anaerohalosphaeraceae; genus T3Sed10-213. The sequence continues at coordinate 151 of JBFZBE010000021.1, read as the reverse complement.
TACATTGAAATGGTCATACAGTTGTGGTTTTTATAGAGCTTTTTTTGTTATATCTTTGAAAGGATTATCTTATGGTGTTATTGTATTTTATCCGCTTTCTGTTTTTCATCACGGCCACGGCCTTTTTGTTTGTCGGCCTCAATGAAACGGC
>JBFZBE010000020.1:0-4698 GCA_041308685.1 Phycisphaerae bacterium | reverse complement strand
TCAAGTCGTATGCAAACCGAGGCCAGGAGTTCTGCATCGATTCCCTGTCCATAACTATCCAGCGCCATTCGGATGGTGTTCATTGACATCGCTTCAACCGCAATGGCGACAAGCTGTTCGATGAGGGGTGTGTGCTGTCCGCGCAGATGCCGCCCGAAGGAATGCACCGCAAGCAAATCGTCAAACGCAGCAGCCATCTCGCCCTTTTCCGCAAGGAACAATGTCTGCCAGCACAGAAGCCGTGTGATTTGTTTATAATCTGCCAAATGCGGCAGCAGCACCGTGAGCATTTGGGTGTTTTCTTTTTTGCCTGTGCCATAGGTTTGCCAGTAATACGGTTTTTGATTGACTTGGCGGATTAAAGCGAATGAGGCCTGATTTTTAGCGATAGCATCGAGAATCACGGCGCGTTGTTCATCGGTGAGCGTCTTGGGGCTGCGCGGCGAAAAATCAAACTCTTCATCCTCATGCTTGACGAATTTCTCGGCGGCCTGTTTGTAATACGGCCAGGCGTTTTGACTGTCGTCGGCCACAGGACGCACCATCGTATTTAACTGCTCCAAGTAGTTGGTGGTGATGACGGGCTTGCCGGTAAAGAACCAGCCGACATACAGCAATAAAAGCAAAAACAGCACGCCGACCGCCTGAAACGCTCGCACAACCAGCGTCCGCCACAGCGGGCGGCAGCGTTTTTTTGCCCGGCGCAGCAGCATGCCCAGCAGCTTGGCATCGCCGAATTCCTTGATCAGGTTCTCCGCCGCCGCGATGCGCTCCTGCTCATCCTTGCAGTCGGCCAGCGCATCGGCAAAATGCGCCGTCAATTCCCGCCGCACCTCCTGCCGCACGACCTTGCGATACTTCATTTGTTTGATGACAGCGTCGATATAGTCCATCGCCACCGCCGGCACATTGTCATATTCTGTCTTGCCCATAAAATCTCCTTTCGTTGACCACGAAACACATGAAGAAAAAAGCACTAAAATTAAAGCACTATCCCGATGCATCGGGAATAAACAAATTCAAAAAACAAAAAAATAGAAACGCAGATTACGCTGATTTCACTGATTTTTTTACCATGAAGAAATGAAGAACATAAAGGTTTATTTTTTCTTCATTCTTGTTCTGTAAATCCCGTTAATCCTGTCTAAAAAACTTCGTGTCCATCGTTGCTTTTTCTACGCCGTCGCCGCGCCGCCCAGGCCGAACACCAGATTGACGCCTTGCTGCAGCGACATCCACTGCTGCTTCTGGGCGGCCAGCTCGGCCTTGCCCTTGCCGGTGATGGAGTAATACCGCCGCTTACGGCTGGCCTCATTTTCTTCCCATTCCGCCGCCACAAGACCTTTGGCCTCCAGATTGTACAGCAAGGGATACAATGTCCCCCGCCCCAGCGTCAAAATCCCCTGACTGCGTTTTTCGACCGCCTCACTGAGTTCGTAGCCGTACATCCGTCCGCGCGAGAGGATTTCCAGCACGACTACCGGAGCCAGCCCCTTGAGCAATTCCCGTTCAAATTTCATCGTTCTATCTCCTGAATAAATGGTTTTTATAGTCTGCAAAGTATATTATGCATCACATAATATGCTTTGTCAAGCATATTTTCAGAAAAATTTAAAAATATATAACTCTGCGGACTAAAAAACGAGCTTTTGTCTGTGTTTATAACTTCAGCAGTGCGTCAATTCTTTGCTTGAACTGGGCGGTGTCTTGGTGAACCTGTTTGACAAAGCTGTTGTCGTCGACCGTGCCGACGGTTGCGTCCATCTCTTCGGCGTTGCGGAAGGTGGCTTTGCGGAACGGATTGTCAAAGTCCTTTTTGCGCGAGGTGTACACTTCTTGACAGATATAGTCCTGAATCGCTGCGGCCTTTTTGAGGGCGTCGTGCCACTGGTCGCGGCCAAGTGTATCTGTGCCGTACAGGCCGCACAGGACGGCGTAGGCGTGTTTTTGTTTTTGCAGCGGGTAGGCCGCCCATAGCTCATCATAGCGGCGATGGATCGTCTGCCACGCATCCAGCGTACCGGCGCCGATGTCCGCCCGCAGCCGATCGACATCCGCCGCCGGTACAAGCTGGCCGCCCAGATTGACCCAGTCGCTAACGCGCGTCCCGGCCAGTGATGCCATATCCGCCTGCAGGTTGGCCTGCCGCCAGTCCATCAGATTGCACACGCCGTAATAGTGCAGCATCTGTGCATACGCCTGCCAGGCCTGCCGGGGTTTTTGAATCACGACGCGGCGGTGCGATTTTTCCATTGCCTCACCCAGCACCTCCAGCCCGTGCATCGCCGCCGCATCGCCGCTCAGCAGCGCACGGCCTTGCTGTATCAGCGAATCGCTGTCCGCTGTCTGCACCGATTGGCCGGCGCGGCGGGCATCGGCTTTGCCCGTCCACAGCTCCAGCAGCCGTCGCGCTGCAATAATCTCTTCGACGGTGTCTGGCGCCAGCGGGTCGATCTCGATATGCTGGACTTTGTTGAGCCGTTTGTCGCGGCTTTGGAACTTCCAGGAGTTGCGCGCCAGTGCGTACATATTGTACAGCCACCAATAGGCCGGGATGACCTCCAGTTGGTCGGCGGCGGTGTTGTTGTTCAGGAGCGAAAACGGCAGGGGGATGTCCAACTCCGCCGGATAGTCGCCCTTGGCCAGCAGCACAAACGACGCGAACCGGCTGGAGTGTTTGATGCTGGTGCAAAGCCCCGGCCAAAAACCGCGGCCGGCCTGCACTTCATTGTCGTTGGCGCGGCTGTTGTGGTTGGAGCCGATGGTCGCGCCGGCGGCCATGTTGCTTTGCCCCAGCACGACCGAGGCGATCAAAAACGAGTTGTTGTGATGCTGTTCGTGCGCCGGGAAGATCAGGTTGTTGAGCACTTCGCAGCAGGAGATCGTCGCGTTGTCGCCGAGGAACGAGTTGATCAGCCGTGCGCCGTATTTGAGGTTGGAATGGTCGCTCAGGACAAACCGCACCGCCTTACAGCCGTAGAAGATATGACAGCCGAAGCCGACGATGCCGTTGACCAGTTCAACACCCTCGCCGATCTGCGTCGGTTCCTGCGCCGACGAATTAATCGTCAGATTCTTGAGTTTGTTGGCGCCTTTGATATAGGCGTTATTGCCGATCTTAACGTCTTTGAGAATGCGGCAGTTTTTGATGACGCACTGATCGCCGACTGTGCCGTAATAACCGCGGCGGGCGTCAAATTGGTTCTGCGTAATTGTTTTGAATCGGTCGAGCATCGCCTTGTCGTCGCGGTATTTGGCCCACAGATAGGCGTCGGCGGCGATCATTCCGTCAAAAGGCATGACCCTGCGGCCGCCGGTTTCATTCATTAAATCCAGCCAGACGCGCACCGATTCGTCCTCGCCGACTTTCAGGATGCCGTTGCCGAATTTGGCGTGATCGGTGGTGTGCATCTCGTCGATATTGGCCAGCATACACCGCTGGCCGATGATAAAGTGCGCCAGATAGCTGACATTATGGATTGCCACATCATTGCCGATGTCGCAGGCGACGATCATACTGTTCCAGATGCCCGTCGGCAGCGTCAGGTCGTGGTGCTCCAGGACTGCGCTGCGCAGCCGTCCGATCCGCACACGCCCGAAAAACTTGCTGTTTTTCACTTGGCCGGGGTCGAATTCGTCCATTACCAGCACATCGTCCCAGTTGTCGGCGGTGTTGCCGTTACGCACCAGCAATTCCAGTTCGTCGGCCCGCAGATGCCGCCAGGCCGCAAGCGGCTGGGGATTCTGGAGATCGCGGAGTGTGTATTCGTCCTGGCCGGGTTGGAGATACGCGGCGGGAATGAACTGTTTTCCGATTGTTCCGGCCGGTTTTATCAAAACGCGATCCATAAGACGAGTCCTCTAAGGCATCAAGGGTTATTTTCAACTGCACATACACCGTCTTTGTTCATCGGCAAAATGGTATGCTCAATTTTGCAATTTTGCAAGTATTTATCGGCCAAATTCTGCTGCGCTATGCCTTGGCGGGCCAGCAAAACGGTGTTTGAAAAAAAGGACTATATTTATGGAGTCTTGAATGCTTATATTTTTTATTTTTTCTGCAACATATTTTTTTACATGTAGTTAAAGAAAGATTTTATCAGACCAAAAAACCCAAACAGCACTGAAAAAATCTTGACATCGGAGGGTTTACTTGCTATAGTACGCCAAACAGAAGCCCCCGATGTACACAGATGGGGGCTTTTGCGTTTCAACGGGAAAACTCTTAAACACGCCACGGAAGGCCTTTTAAGACAGGATCAGGAGCGGCTGCGTATGCGGCCGGAGGTTCAGAGCTCGCCGAGTTCTGCCTGAAACAGTGTTGATGTGGAAAGGTACAAGCGTGGTTCAACAAGGTGATTTGGGTCAAAAGCCGTTTTTGCGTTATGCCGTTGCGGGTGTTTTGTTGGCCGCAGTGGTCGTGTTCAGCGGCGCGCGTATTTCGTCGGCGATTGCTGACGGGGTGGTCTATCTGCGCGCCTGGATGCCGTCTGAAGAACTGCCGCAGGCGGCCGTGGAGCCGACCATCGAAGAAGAGTTTTTCGCCGACGCGTCTGAACAGTCCGGTGAGCATGAATTGCTGGACAAGCTCTTTGCGCAGGACCAGGCGATCACCTACACCGTCGCCCAAAGCGATACCCGCTGGCAGGTCGTGCGGATGCGCGTTACCGGATACTGCCCGTGCGCCAAGTGCTGCGG
>JBFZBE010000019.1:0-4122 GCA_041308685.1 Phycisphaerae bacterium | reverse complement strand
ATGGTGTACTCAAATCATCGGGTTCGGATTACCGATTGCGTCCGCCGGGGCCGGAGCCGACGGTGCGGCCGATGGCGTGGATGCGTCCGGTCAGGCAGCCCTGGCAGGCCTGTGCGGTCTCGTTGATGCAGGCCTTGCCGGGATAAATCTCGTAGCGTGTGCGGTACTCCACCGGCGTTACGTTGGGCATTACGATATTGGCGCCCCGCATCAGCCCCAATTCACGGCCAGTGTCACGGTTGATGGTCGCCAGCGCCGTGGTGCTGGGGATGTTGGCCTGCGGGCAGACCAGTCGCGTCAGGGCGACGGCTTTATAGGTCATTCGCTCATCATTGGGAACCTGCTGGTCGGGATCGACGGCCGGCACGTCTTCGCCCCGTCCCAGCGGCGTCAGCGGGTTGGGGATATACGGCCCGACGCCGATCATATCTAAGTCCAGCCGACCGAACAGGTCAATGTCGTGGGCAAGAATGCGATACGTTTGGCCGGGAATTCCGATCATCACGCCGCTGCCGACCTCATAGCCCAGCTCGCGGAGTTTTCGCAGCATCGCCAGTCGGTCGTAATCCTGGCCGGGGCGGGGGGGGTGGATGGCGGCGTACAGGTCTGGGTCGGAGGTTTCAAAACGCAGTAAGTATCTATCCGATCCGGCTTTACGCCATTCGATCAAGTCGTCCATCGGCCGTTCTCCCAAGCTGAGCGTTACGGCCAGCCCGGCGTGCTGCTTGATTTTGACGATCAGTTGTGCCACACGATCGGTGGAGATGCCGTAATCCTCGCCGGCCTGCAATACAACTGTTCCATATCCGAAATCTCTTGCTTGACAGGCGCAATTTACGATCTCTTCATCCGTCATCCGGTAGCGTTCAAGCTGGGTATTGGTAACAGAAAGTCCACAATAGGCGCACCGCCGCACGCAGTAGTTGGATATCTCAATCAGGCCGCGCAGATGCACCGCATCGCCGACATTGGCTTTGCGCACGGCGTCGGCTTTGTCCCAGAGGGTTTGCAAGTTGGCCTCGTCGGTTTGACGCAGCCAGTGTTCCAAGGTGTCAATCGTCCATTCGGTCATTGCTCATTTCCTGCTTTTTAGAAGGTTAAAACGCTTTTTTATACGCCCATACCCTATCATAGTTGGCGTTATTTTTCTACTGCAATTCGTTGGGGGGGTACAAAAAACACTCGATATGCTCCGATAATAAAGCAGTCCGGCGATACACAAACGGCGTTTTTACCGGATTTTTCGGCAACGTCCAATAAACCACTTAAGAAAGTAAAAACATCTCCGATAATGTATTTTGAATCGGCGTATGAATGCGGATTTTATCGGAGACGTCGATGTGTTTTGAAGCGATCATGGACTGTTAACCTTTTTATGGTATGGTAAGGAGATTCTGTTATGTTAGCAATTAAGAACAACATTATGGCCGAAAGCGCAGCCCGTCATTTGGGACGCAGCTACAATGCTTTGGCCAAGTCGGTCGAGCGGCTGTCCAGCGGCTTGAGAATCAACAGCGCCAAGGACGACGCGGCGGGATTGGCGGTACGCGAATTGATGCGTGCCGACATTGCTGTGCTTAAGCAGGGCTCGCGCAACGCCAACGACGCGATCAGTATGCTCCAGACGATGGAAGGGGCGCTGGCCTCCATCGACTCGATCCTGGTGCGTATGAAAGAACTGGCCGAACAGGCGGCGACGGGATCGTACTCGCCCGAACAGCGGCGTATTATGAACAACGAATTCCAGCAGATGATGGCCGAAATTGACCGTATTTCCGGCAGCACGCAGTTTAACAGCATCAATCTGCTGAACACCTCGGCCGCCAGCAACAGTGCGACGATTCACTTTGGTTCGGAAGAAACGATCATCGTGTCTTCGGTGGATGTGCGGGCGTCGGCGCTGGGGCTGAACGCCGCGTCGATCGCCACCGCGGCGACCGCACAAAGCGCGTTGACATTTGTCAGCACGGCCATCGAAACCAAAGACAGCGCCCGTGCGATGTTTGGTTATATGATGAACCGTCTGGAAAGCACCAACGAGGTGTTGAATATCCAGTCCGAGAACCTGATGGCTGCCGAGTCGCGTATTTCCGACGTGGATGTTGCGACCGAAATGGCGGCATTGACACGCAACCAGGTGCTGGCACAGGCCGGTATCGCGATGCTGGCACAGGCCAACACGATGCCGCAAATGGCGCTGACGCTGTTACGCGGATAATAATACAAGACTTCTTACCATGATCGGGGCGGTCCGGCTCGTTATGAGTCGGGCTTTCCCCAATTATGGATCGGCACAAAGGCCGCATAGAACGAAAGGAGTGGATGTATGACCCCCATTACCGCGTATGAAGAACACACTGTAACGACGCAAAATCAGGGACGACTGATCGTGATGCTTTACGACGGTGCGATCCGGTTTTTGCGGCAGGCCCAGCAGCACATCGCCTCGGGCGATATATCCGGCCGCAACCGCTGTGTCAGCAAGGCCCGCGACATCGTCGATGAGCTGAACAGCTCGCTGGAGATGGAACGCGGCGGACAGATCGCCCAGAACCTGCGGGCGCTGTACAATTTCATCTGGCGCTATCTGGGCGACGCCAATCTCAAAAGCGATGCGGCGATGATCGACAAGGTTATCGGGATGCTGGATGATCTGGCTGGCGCGTGGCGCAAGATTTGTGCATAGCGACATTTCGAGTTACCCAGCGTTGTGTTGATCGCAAGGCAAAAGGAAAAATCAAAAACCCGCAACGCCTGCGACATCAGGCCGCCTTTCTCCCGCACATGAGAAAAACCCCGTAGGGTAGGCCATGCCCACCAAAACAACTAAAATTCGAATATCGAATGTCGAAATACGAAACAAATTTGAATGTTAAAAATTCAAAATGACACAAACTGTCCTTTTTTGACACATCCTGCCCGGTGTTGCGGCAGGGTTGTTTTTGACATTCTGTCATTTGTATTTTGAATTTGTTTCGGATTTCGGATTTAGTGCTTCGGATTTTACGCCGTCCGATCCATCGTTTTATAATTCAAAATGCAATACGACGTCTATCAGGGTCTTGTCTTCGGGCAAGGCCTTTTTTATTGACTATTGACTATTGACGATTGATTATTAAGTTTGACCGATAATAAATCGCCGCAGCATAGTGAAACATGTCTTGTTTGTCGGCTCTTTTTTTTGCGTGCTTTAGCGGGTTTTTACCGCAAAAAAAATAATTTTTCCTCTGAAAAAATTCTCAAAAATTCTCAAAAATTTTTTACGGATGCGTTTTGAGGATTTTACCATCGTTTGTCCACACACTATCGGTCGTTGTGTAAAACCCGCGTTTTTAAGGCGTTTAGGGCATTTAAGGCCGCTGTTATTGCGTCGATAATGGTCAATGGTACGCCGTGTGTGCGGCGGCTGCGAGAGTTCGCGTAACATAATGAACGTCCTGACAGGGGCAACATTAACACTATTTACAGGAGTAACAAACGATGCTAGTGATCAAGAACAACATCATGGCGTCCAACGCCGCACGGCACCTGGGTCAGAGCTATGGCGCTTTGGCCAAGTCGGTCGAACGTCTGTCCAGCGGTCTTCGGATCAACAGCGCCAAAGACGACGCCGCCGGTCTGGCTGTCCGCGAATTGATGCGGGCGGACATTGCCGTTCTCAAACAGGGCACGCGCAATGCCAATGACGGCATCAGCATGCTGCAGACGATGGAAGGTGCGATGGCGGTTATCGACAGCGCATTGATCCGTATGAAAGAGCTGGCCGAACAGGCCGCCACCGGTTCGTATTCGGCCGAACAGCGCCGGATTATGGACAACGAGTTCCAGCAGATGGCTGCGGAAATCGATCGCATCGCAGGCAGCACGCAGTTTAACAGCGTCAATATGCTGAACAGCGCCGGCGGATCAGCGACCATTCACTTCGGCGTTGGCCAGTCGATCACGGTCAACTCGGTGGATGTTCAGGCGTCCGCGCTGGGTGTTGCAAGCTCGTCGATCTCTACGACTGCAGCCGCTGCCAGCGCGTTGAGCGCGGTAACGACCGCGATCGAGCGTAAGGACAGCGCTCGTGCGATGTTCGGTTATATGATGAACCGTCTGGAAAGCACCACCGAAGTGCTG
>JBFZBE010000018.1:0-2558 GCA_041308685.1 Phycisphaerae bacterium | reverse complement strand
CGGATCTTGCGGTTGAGGTGATCGATGAAGATCGCATCCGGAAAAATCTCAGACGAATACTTCAGATTGCCAAGGGCTGTCAGCTTGAGATGATTATGAAGGACAACCATACCTTGGGCAACAATCCGCAAAATGTTGTTAAATGGTGCCGAATCGCCAAGGAAGAAATTGCTAAGGCAGGCGAATTTTAATTTGAATTACAAATCTGTATCCGATAAAATCATTCCATTAATTTCTATGCAAAAGAGGTGAAAAATGAAAAAGTTCTCTTTGGTGGTGCGGTGTGTTTTGACAATTGGCGGCGCGGCAAATGGGCGCACGTATCACGTTGCGCCAACGGGTGACGATGGGCAGAACGGAAGCAAATTTAAGCCTTTTAAGACGATTCAGGCGGGGGCTGATGTTGTGCAGCCGGGGGATGCGATTGTCGTGCATGGAGGCGTGTATCGGGAGCGGGTCAATCCGCCGCGAGGCGGGGTCTCGGATAAGAAGCGAATTACATATCAGGTTGCCAAGGGCGAGAAGGTTGTTATTAAGGGTTCAGAGGTTGTAAAAGGTTGGGAGAAAGTTCAGGATGATACATGGAAAGTGGTAATCCCGAACACCTTCTTCGGTGATTTTAATCCGTACAGTGATGTTATTCATGGCGAGTGGTACAAGACTCCCGACGATGGTTTCAATCGTCACACGGGGTCGGTTTATCTGAACGGTCATTGGCTGACCGAGGCGGCCAAATTGGAGACGGTGCTGGAGCCAGCCAAAGAGACGCTGCTTTGGTTTGGTCAGGTGGATGAGCAGAATACGACGCTGTGGGCACAGTTTAAGGGGGTTGATCCCAATAAGGAATTGGTGGAGATCAATGTGCGGCAGAGTATTTTCTATCCGGACAAGCCCGGGCGAAATTATATTACGGTCCGCGGGTTTACGATGACGCAGGCGGCCACGCCGTGGGCGGGGGCGATGTCCGAGCAGGTCGGGTTGATCGGGACGCACTGGAGCAAGGGATGGATCATCGAGGACAACGATATCAGCTATTCGATGAATACGGGCGTTACGCTGGGGCGGTATGAGGCCGACTGGGAGAAATTGCCTGCGGTTTCGAATGAAGGCTTTGAGGAAGCGATTGCAAAGGCTCTTAAAGACGGCTGGTCCAAAGAGACGGTCGGCAGCCATATCGTCCGCAACAACCATATCTCGCATTGCGAGAAAAACGGCATCCACGGCAGCTTGGGCGGGATTTTCAGCACGATTGAAGGCAATGTTATTCATGATATCGCGATGGGCGGCTGGGTGGACGGCTTCGATAAGGGCGGGATCAAGCTGCTGGGCAGTTTTGATACGATCATCCGCCGCAATCATGTCTATCGCATAGGCTACTGGGGAATCTGGCTGGATTGGATGGCACAGGGGGCGATTGTGGAGGGGAACCTGCTGCATGACAACACACTGGACGATCTGTTTTTTGAGGTCAACCACGGCCCTATCCTGGTGGTGAATAATATTTCGTTGTCTAAAAAGAGTGTTTTGGATTCGTCTTCGGGGGATGCTTATGTGCATAATCTCTTTGCGGGGGAATTTTATCGGCGAAAGCCGGATGCTCGCTTTACGCCGTTTTTCAGGCTTCACACGACGGAAATGATGGGAAGGCTGGAACCTTTTTACGGCGGACATGAGCGGTTCTTGAACAATATTTTTGTCAATTACGGCATCGCGCACTATACTGAGTGTCCCGACCTGGTAATTGAGGGGAATGTATTTTTGGGAAAGGCAGCGGCCGCGGGACAGGAGACATCTCCGTTGGTTCTGCCTGATTACTGTACTGCCGTCAGTTTGACGGAAAAACAAGACGGCTGGTATTTACAGCTCAAATTGGACCCGGCGTGGCGCAATGACCGGCAGCGCCCGCTGGTTACTTCAGACCTTTTGGGGATGGCGGTCACGCCGAAGGCTCGTTTTGAATATCCTGATGGTTCGCCGCTGAAGATTGATAGAGACTATTTTGGCAAAAAACGGTATATTAAAAATCCTACTGTCGGTCCATTTGAGAAGATTGGACAGGGTGATCTTGTTTTGAAAGTATGGTAATCATTTGAAAGGAAGAACAGCGATGAAATACGGATTAACTGGGGTTTCTCATATAACATAGTATATCTTAGCTTAGCTACGCCGCTGAGCCTCATTTCCAATAGAATACCAAACTTATCTTAAAAAACAAGATTTTCAGCTTCATTTTGAAAATATTTCAGCCAAAATAATTTCAAAAACACGAAGTTAACCACCGATTACCCAATATTTGACGTACCTCGACCAGTGTCCCCATCTGAAATCCAAGTTTTTCAGCAATTCTTAGCATTATCCGGCTCTGGGAGATGAGACCCCCTGTAGTTGTCAAGCGAGCGTAGGACAGTCGGAAAAGCGATAAGTGGACAATAAAGGCTCTTTGAAATTGAATACATGACTGATATTGTCGGACAAAATGTATCAAAACGAATTCGTAAGATCGAAAGGTTTGCAAGAATTGCCGATTTTACAAGGTATGGGCAGACTTTCTCTGTATC
>JBFZBE010000017.1:0-6501 GCA_041308685.1 Phycisphaerae bacterium | reverse complement strand
TATGGGCAAAATCAGCATTCCACAGATCGCCAAGCTGGCGGGCGTTTCCATCGGGACGGTGGATCGGGCTCTGAACGGCCGTCCGGGCATCAATGCTCAGACGCGAATGAATATCCTCCGCATTGCCGCCGAACACAACTACCGCCCCAACAAGCTCAGCAAGGCGCTGGCCAAAAACAAAAAGATCGCACTCGGCATTATCACCCTGCCGACGCAAAGCCCGTTTACCAAAGACCTGATCGCCGCCGCCCAAAAAGCCGCCGCCGAGCTGGCCGACTACGGCCTGACCGCCGAGATCGTGCCGCTGGCCGAGATCAGCGCGGAACTGGAAGTCAGCACTATTGACCGGTTTCTGCTGCAGGGGCTGGACGGCATCGCCTTGGAGGGCATCGACAGTCCGGCCGTGATTGCCGCGGTGGGTCGTGCCGTCGCGGCCGGCATTCCGGTGGTAACGTTCAACACCGACCTGCCCGCCAGCGGTCGATTGTGCTATGTCGGACAGGACAGTCTCAAAAGCGGCAAGGTCGCCGCCGACCTGCTGTGCCGGTTCATGGGCGGCCACGGTGAGGTCTTCATCCTGCACGGCTCCAACAAAATCGTCTCCCACCAATCCCGTGTGGATGGATTTTGTTCGGTCGCCGCCGGTGATTTTCCGCAGATTCGTGTGGCCGCCATTCAGGAAACACTGGACAATGAAGAAAACGCCTATCGCCTGACACTGTCGTATCTGTCGGAAAATCCAAACGTTACGGGCATTTATGTCGCCGCCACCGGCAGCCGCGGCGCCGCCGACGCCCTGCTCAAGCTCAAAAAGGCCGACACCGTCGCTTTGGTCTGTAACGATGTCGTGCCCAAGACGCTGGAGTACTTGGAAAAAGGCGTCATCGACGCGACGATTCTGCAAAACCCCGAACAGCAAGGCGCACGGCCAGTCCAAATCCTCTTCGATTATGTGTTTGACGATAAAAAACCGGAAAATACGCTCAATTATACCCAAATTGAGGTGCTGACCAAGAACGTTATCCGCTAATGGAATTATTTTGATTGACCAAAAAGCAGTTTTATAGTTTAATCGTGTACCTTAACGCAATTTTTTGGAGAGTTTGCAATGGCCTTATCGATGACACCCCGGCAGCGGGTCAAAGCCGCGTTGGAACACAAACCCGTGGATCGTGTGCCGCTGGATTTCGGCGGGACAGTACTCAGCGGCGCGCATGTCAGCGTCATTGCCCAATTGCGGCAGGCGCTGGGGCTGGCCAACAGGCCGCCGGTCAAGGTTTGCGAGTTGGGGCAGATGCTCGGCGAGGTGGCCGAGGATATGCAAAAACTCCTGCAGGTCGATGTGGTGATGCTGCCGGGGACACACAACGTCTATGGTTTTCCCAATGCCGATTGGAAGCCGTGGCGCACGTTTGACGGCACGGACGTGCTGGTGCCGGGGCTGTTCAACACGACCCCCGCCGCCGACGGCAGCATTCTGATGTACCCGCAGGGCGATACCTCTGTGCCGCCCAGCGCCAAGATGCCCAAGGGCGGCTTCTTTTTTGACGCGGTCATCCGTCAGGAACCGATTGACGACAATCGCCTCAACCCCGCCGACAATCTCGAGGAGTTTCAACTGCTCAATGAGAAAACCCTTCGGGTGATGGAAAAAACCGCCGCCGACCTCTATGCGGCCACCGATTGCGCGATTTCCTCCGGCCTTCCCGGCACGGCCTTCGGCGACGCCTTCTTAGTGCCCGGTCTTGCGCTGAAAAACCCCAAAGGCATTCGCGACCTGGAAGAATGGTACATCAGCACCATCGCCCGCCGCGACTATATTTTGGAGGTCTTTGACAAACAGGCCGACATCGCGTTGAAAAATCTGGAGCGGGTCTATCAGGCCGTCGGCGACAGGATTCAGATGGTCTTTGTCTGCGGCACGGATCTGGCGGCGCAGGAAACGCTCTTTTGCAATCTGGACACCTATCGGCAGTTGTACAAGCCGTTCCACAAGCGCATCAATGACTGGATTCACGCCCACACCGGCTGGAAGACGATGAAGCACTGCTGCGGGGCGTGTCGGCCGCTGATCGAGGGCTTTATCGAGGCCGGCTTTGACGTGCTCAACCCGGTGCAGTGTTCGGCCAAAGGGATGGAGCCGGAAGGGCTGGTCGAGGATTTCGGCGACCGCATCGTCTTCTGGGGCGGCGGCGTCGATACGCAAAAGACCCTGCCGTTCGGCACCCCCGACGAGGTGTACAGGCAGGTGCAGGAGCGCACCGAAATCTTTGGCCGCAAAAAAGGGTTTGTCTTTGCGGCCATTCACAACATCCAATGCAGTACGCCCGTGGACAATGTACTGGCGATGTTCAAGGCGCTGGGACGCTCTTTTTAACCGCTCTTTATATGGTTTTGTCATTAAGGTGAGCGAAAAAGTAAAAAGGGAAAAGTAAAAAGGGAAAATGACAGGGAAAAAGGTAAAAAAGAACGGGATGCCGCCAAGGGGATTCAACTCCGTTTGCCCTCTCATTGCGGCGCAAACGCAGGCCGCTGATTGCCGTAGAGGTTTCATGCCCCGATTTTTCCTTTTCCCTTGACCTTTTGCCCTTTTCCTTTTTCCTTTTCCTTTTGCCTTATGAAAAGCACAAAATACCTTTACTGGATACAGCACTAAACGAAATAAGGGGTACACACTATGTCAGAGATCAAAGAAACAGCGGCGGCAAAAGGTTCGATTCTGTATGTGGCGGCGTTGAGTCTGGTCGCGGCGCTGGGGGGGCTTTTGTTCGGCTATGACACCGCGGTCATCTCCGGCGCGATCGGGTTTATGGAAACCAAGTTTGCGATGGGGGCGATGATGAAGGGCTGGTCGGCCTCGTCGGCGCTGGTGGGCTGTATCATCGGGGCGATGTTCGCCGGTATGCTCAGCGATAAGTTCGGGCGCAAGAAGATCATGCTGCTGTCGGCGGTGTTTTTCTTTATCTCGGCGGTCTGGTCGGGCATTCCGTTCGGCCTGTTCGATTTTATCATCGCCCGCATCCTCGGCGGTCTGGGCGTCGGCGCCGCCTCGATGCTCTCGCCGATGTACATCGCTGAAATTGCCCCGGCCAAGATCCGCGGTCTGCTGGTTTCGGTCAATCAGTTCGCCATCGTCAGCGGGATGCTGGTGGTGTATTTCGTCAATGCCGCGATTGCCGGTGCGGCCGATGAGGCCTGGAACATCGATTACGGCTGGCGGTGGATGTTTATCTCCGAAGCGCTGCCGGCGGCGCTGTTTTTTGTGATGCTGCTGCTGGTTCCGGAAAGCCCGCGATGGCTGATCGAGGCCGGACACAGTGACAAAGCATTGAAAATCTTAACGCGCGTGGGCGGGGCTGAACATGCAGCGACTGAGCTTTTAGATATCCAACTTGCGATTGAAGATGAAAGTTACAGCTTAGGCCAGTTGTTCCATCCCGGGATGCGCATCGCGCTGTTTATCGGCATTGGGCTGGCCGTTTTTCAGCAGATCACGGGGATCAACACGGTGCTGTATTATGCGCCGGAGATCTTCAAAAGCGCCGGTTTGGCCTCGACTTCGGCGATTTCGGACACCGTGATCGTCGGGGCGGTCAATCTGATCTTTACAATTGTGGCGATCGCCGTGGTGGACAGGATCGGCCGAAAGCCGCTGCTGCTGATCGCCTGCGCGGGGATGGGCGTGTCATTGTTCCTGCTGGGGCGGGCGTTTCGACTGGAACAGTTCGAAGGCAAGTGGGTGCTGTTTTATGTCCTGACCTATGTGGGGTCGTTTGCGGTGGCGATGGGGCCGGTGGTGTGGGTGGTCATTTCGGAAATCTTCCCCACCAAGATTCGCGGGCGGGCGATGTCGGTCGCGACGGTGTGCCTGTGGGTGTCGTGCTATCTGGTGTCGCAGTTTTTCCCCTATATGCTCGAAACGCTCAAAGGCACGGCGTTTTGGGTCTATGCGGCCATTTGTGCGGCGGCGTTTGTCTTTATCGCGCTGGCCGTGCCGGAAACCAAGGGCAAAACGCTGGAAGAAATCGAAAGAAGCTGGAAATAACGCTTTCAGGAGGCGCATTTGCGGTGAGCGGTCAGCAGGGCGGCCAGCAGGATATGCCGCAGGCGGTCTAAATCGAGCGTATTGAGGTACTCCTCGGTAAAGTCCAGCCGCAGGCCGTCGAAATGAAGTATGCGATGTTTTATCTCTGTTTTGGTCATTTCCAAAACCGTCGCACACGCGCGCTCAAAATATGTATCCGCCGCCATAACATACCGATCATAAAGGGTGTTTGTGTCAATAACCTGCCGATATATCGGTGGTTTTGCGTGGGTAATTAACAGCGCAAGACTGTTTTTTTGAGATTTTTGTTGCAGAACGGCAAAATTGTTCCATAATCTTATTTTTATACTTAGCTCCTGTTAAAAGTGAAAAGGGAAATGGTCAATGGGACCGATACTGCATAGTTTGATCAATCTCCAGCGTGTGGAAAACCGACTTCGCGCGATGAAAACCAAGCTGGCGCGCTGCCGCCGCACAGTGTTGTTCCAAGAAAATCAGCTTCGCACGCTCCAAAACGGCTTGGAGACCAAACACGAAGAGATCAAGATGGGGCGGCTTCAGGTGGACCGGCTCGAACTGGAACTGAAAACCCGCGACGACCATATCGCCAAACTCCGCAACGCCTTGAACTTAGCCCGCACCAACAAAGAATACTCGGCGGTCCTGACCGAACTGAACACCAACAAAGCCGACGATTCCAAGCTCGAAACCCAAGTCCTTGAGCTGATGAAAAACATCGAGGCCGATCAGGCCGCCTGCGTCCAGATTCAGCAGCAGATCGACGAACAAAAAGGCAAACTTGACCAGATACGTACAGAGGTCGAGGGCAAGGCCGTCGAGCTGGAAAAAGAAATCGACCAGATTCAGCGGGAATGGGATATTGCCGCCGACAAAGTGCCGCCCGCGGCGCTGACGATCTTTAGGCGGGTCGCCGAGACCTACGACGGCGAGGCGATGGCCGAGGTCGAAAAAGCCGATGAAAACGCCGCCTCGTTCACCTGCGGCGGCTGTTTTATGGGCGTTCCGGCCGAGGTGGTCAATATCCTCTCGGCCAAGGATGAGCTGATCCGCTGCTCCAACTGCACGCGGCTTTTGTACCTCAAAAACGGCGATTAATGAGCCCCGGCAAGGTTATCATTCATACCGACGGCGGCAGCCGCGGCAATCCCGGCCCGGGTGCGGCCGGCTACACCATCGACGACCCATCCGGCCGACGACTGGCGGCGCGGGGCGTATTTTTGGGCAAGGTAACCAACAACTACGCCGAGTACACCGCCGTCGGCAAGTCCCTCCGCTGTGCGCAGGAACTGGGCGCAAGCGAAATCGACCTGTACAGTGACAGCGACCTGCTGGTCAAACAGCTCAACGGTCAATACAAAGTCAAGAGCGATAATATCCGCCCGCTGCACACCCGCTGCCTGGAACTGCTTGACGCATTCAAGGCGTGGCGCATCAGGCATATCCCCCGCGAAAAAAACGCCGCCGCCGATGCGCTGGCCAACAAGGCGATGGACGCAAAGGCCGACATCGACGACCTGCCCCGTCCCGCCGAGCCGGTCGGCAAAAAACTGCGGCTGGGCATCCTGCTCAGCGGCGGCGGACGCACGATGGTCAACATCCAAAACCAGATCGCCGCCGGCACGCTCAACGCACAGATCGTCGCCGTCGTCAGCTCGCGCTCGGCCATCGCCGGCAACGACCGCGCCCGCGAGCTGGGCATCGAGCCGGTGATCGTGCGGCGCAAGGATTTTGACACCGTCGAGCGTTTCAGCGCGGCAATTGAAAAGGTATTAAACGACGCCAAGGTCGATTTGGTTATTCAGGCCGGCTGGCTGTGTTTGTGGCATATCCCGCCGCACTATCTCAATCGCGTGATGAACATTCACCCGGCGCTGTTGCCGGCGTTCGGCGGACAGGGGATGTGGGGACACCACGTCCACGAGGCCGTGCTGAAAACCGGCTGCAAGGTCAGCGGCTGCACGGTGCATTTCTGCACGAATGAATACGACGCCGGGCCGATCATTGTCCAGCGCACCTGCCCGGTCAAAGACGACGACACACCCGATGCCTTAGCCGCCCGCGTGTTTGAACAGGAGTGCATCGCCCTGCCCGAAGCGATCAAGCTGTTCAGCCAAGACCGCCTGACCGTCAAAGACGGCATTGTCAAATGCACCTGACGATTTTAGGGATTTACAGGATAAAGGATTTATCCACAGATTACGCAGATTAACACGGATAAATGAAGAATTATTGGTCTTTTAAGAAATAAACGAACAGCGGCAATCAAATTCGAATCTCGAATATCGAAATACGAAACAAATCCGAATGTCAAAAATTCAAAATGACCCAAACTGTTTTTTTTTGACGCATCCTTCGCGATGTTTGGGCAGGGTTGTATTTGACATTTTGTCATTTGCGTTTTGAATTTGTTTCGGATTTCGTGCTTCGGATTTAAG
>JBFZBE010000016.1:0-8976 GCA_041308685.1 Phycisphaerae bacterium | reverse complement strand
GGCTTGTTCAGTTGCCGTTTGTACGGCGGCCTCAGTTGTTTGTGCCGCCGTCTGGGCGGCCGGTGCGGGTTGTTCCTCGGCGGCCGGCTGCTCAGCAACCGGCGGCTGGCCAAGCAGATCGGCCGACGGCATCGGACGCATGAACTTGCCCATCAGCACGCCCACCACCAGAAACAGCGACACCAAACCGATCGTTACCCATGTCAGAAAGTCGCCGGTTTTGGTGCCCAGCAAGCTGTTGGCCGCGCCGCCGCCAAAGGCCGACGCCAGTCCGCCGCCGCGTCCCTTTTGGATCAAAACAACCAGCACCAGCGCCAGTGCGATCAGCACCCACAGCGCCACGACCACCGTCCACAAAAATGAAATCTTCGCAAGCGGAAGCATTATCATCATTTTATCCTCGATTGACTATACATCTTATTTTCGTTTTATTCCAAACCGTTTACGCGACGGTTTTAATCATTGCCGCAAAGCTGTCCACCTTCAAGCTCGCCCCGCCGACCAGCAGGCCGTCCACGTCGGGCTTGGCCATCAGTTCGGCGGTGTTGCCGGGGTTGGCCGAGCCGCCGTACTGGATGCGCATTGCCGAGGCGACGGACTTGTCGTAGAGCTTTTCAATCAACACGCGAATGGCTGCATGCACTTCCTGCGCCTGTTCGGGCGTGGCGGTGCGTCCGGTGCCAATGGCCCAGACCGGCTCGTAGGCGATCGTTACCGCCGCGACGCGTTCTTTGCACAGGCCTTCCAGACCCAGCCGCACCTGCTTTTCGACAACCTGCATCGTCGTGCCGGCGTCGCGTTCGGCCAGCAGCTCGCCGACGCAGAAGATCGGCAAAAGCCCGCCGGCGATGGCGGCCTTGATCTTTTTGTTGATCAGCGCGTCCGTCTCGCCCAGCACATGGCGGCGTTCCGAGTGGCCGATAATGACATAATTGCAGCAGCAGTCCTTGAGCATCGCGGTGCTGACCTCGCCGGTAAAAGCGCCGTTGCCTTCAAAATAGACATCTTGGGCGCCCAGTGCGATGTTCGATGCGCTCAGCGCCGCGGCCACCGACTGCAAATACACAAACGGCGGGCAGACCGCCACATCGACCTTCTGCACGGACGCCAGCTCTTTGGCCAACCCCGCCGCCAATGCGACTGCCGACGCGCTGTCGGTATTCATCTTCCAGTTGCCTGCGATAAACGGTTTTCTCATCGAAAAAAACTCCTAAATAAGTTCTTAGTTCGTAGTTCGTAGAAAAGAGCAACCGCGGATTACGCGGATTTCACTGATTTTTTTGCCACAGATTAACACAGATTTCACAGTTTTTTACATACCTACATTCCTACATACTTTTTTTCTTCGTGCTCTTCGTGTGCTTCGTGGTTAATCTTTTTTTACATCACTGTCTGGCTTCTTGGAAAGCTGCCCAGCACCGACAACTGCAAACAGTGTGTCTTGGCCTCGGCCAGCGCTTTTTGCACCGGCTCATCCAGCCGATGCCCCAGAAAATCGACAAAGAAATAATATTCCCACTCGCGTTTCTTGTTCGGCCGCGAGCCGATATTGGTCATATTCAAATCATACACTTTGAACACATTCAGCACATCCACCAACGCGCCCGTGCGGTGGGCGGTGCTGAACAGCACGATCGTCTTGTCATCGCCGCTGGGCAAAGCGTCCTGCTTGCTGATAATCAAAAACCGCGTGATATTGTTGGAAATATCCTCAATATCCTGACACAGCACTTTGAGGCCATAGATTTCCGCCGCAATCGCCGAAGCGATGGCCGCCGAATGCGGTTCGGTCGCCGCCAGTTGCGCCGCCCGCGAGGACGAGGCGACCGGAATCGTCTTGGCCTCTTTAAACGTCGCGGCCAGCCAGTTGCGGCACTGGGCGAAAATCTCCGGCTGCGAATAAATCTGCTGGATGTCCGCCATCGGGCAGTTGGCCATCAGGTTGTGATGAATCGCCATATTCGCCTCGGCACAGACCATCACATCCGTTTCGACAAAGGCATCCAGCGATTCGCGGACACCGCCGCCGGCACTATTCTCGACCGGCACGATCCCGAAATCGCAATGCCCCTTGCTGACCTCTTCAAAAATACCGCGAATATCGGCCAACGCTTCGTAATCGACGCTCTGGCCGAACTTTAAGATCGCCGCATTGTGCGAAAAACTGCCCTTAGGCCCCAAGTACCCGATCCGCAGCGGCCGCTCCAGAAAGAACGACCCGCTCATAATCTCGCGCCAGATGGCCGCTAATGACCTGTCCGGCAGCGGTCCTTTGTTAATCTGGGCAATTTTATCCAGAACCGCCTTTTCACGATGCGGCATATAAATCGGCGTCGCCTCGGCCTGTTTGAGCTTGCCGACCTCGACGACCACCTGCGCGCGCTCATTGATCAGCTCGACAAGCCGTTCGTCAATGGCGTCAATTTTCTTGCGCAGGTCATCCAGCGGCATAACAGTTCTCAATTGCAGTTGAAATGGCTTTTAATACCAAAAAAAACACGTTTCGTCAATGAAATTGCATACGGCAAACGCTTTTTTTGCGATAATTGAGCCGCCGTGTCCAGTCGGCCTTTTTGCACTTCCTTGTTATGCTTTTAAGTTGTTTTAAATAATGGAGTTGTGTTTTTGTCGAAAAAATAAGGGAGATTTTGGCGATAAACCGGATTTTTTAGTTATGCCGCCCCCTGAAAATTGCCGAAAAAACAGGCAATCTGGTAAGGGGAATACGCCGGTAGGAAAAAGTTTTGCCCCTTTTCAGAGGCGTTAGCGTATTAATAATATGGGTTTGCGGGTGGTTTTTGTGAACTGCTTCACAAATCCGACCGGCATGAAAGGGATGACAATGTTGGTCCTGAGCAGACAAAAGGATGAATCGATTATGATCGGCGACGAGGTCGAGATCACCATCGTCGATGTACGCGGCGACAAGGTGCGTCTGGGTATCAATGCCCCGCGCAACATCGCCGTACACCGCAAAGAAATCTTCCTGGCCATCCAGAAAGAAAAAGAAGGCCAAAAAGTCGGCAACGGCGCCCACTGAGGCCGTATACGCTTTTTGGTTTTTTTTAGCGGCATCAAAGCCGCCGGGCTGTTTTTTTGTTGACCCATCCGATTTCCTCTCCCCGCGCATCAATTCCGCATCAGCGTTTATCACACTGCTGTTTGACAATTGACGATTCATCCTTGCAGAGTCAACCTATCGACACAGCCAAAAATTGCCGCCGATCCAATACGCTATTCATTTTGTCTGTCTTAGTCTGTTTTCTCCTGAAAAATCTGGTTTATGCCCAACATTTAATTTTTACGCGCTGATAACCCTTCTGGCCAGAAAAATCAGTTCACACACCTACCCCCCTACTCCGTATAATCCCATTAAAATCTGTGGACGAATCAAAAGGATGTGAATGCGTTCACAATCGCTAATAACAGTCACAGCCCCTCGGCATTGGACAAGCCCATGCGCTCGGTGAGGCGATCGAAGTCGTCCAAGGAGTAGTAGTCGATGATGATGCGGCCGCGGTGGCCTTTCTTTTTGGGTTCGATATTGACCTTGGTGCCGAGGACGGCCTGTAGTTGCTTTTCAAGGTCTGTAATATATGATTCTTTCTCCTGCTTCTCGGCCTTCGGCTCTTGCTTGTCTTCCAAATACTTTCGCACCAACCGCTCGACTTCGCGAACACTGAGCCGCCCTGCCATCGCCCGGTTGGCTAATTTCCGCCGCAGCTCATCGCTGGGCAGCGCCAACAAGGCCCGCGCATGCCCCATCGAAAGCTGATCAGAGCTTATCATATTCTGCAAATCCTGCGGTAAATCAAGTAACCGCATATAGTTAGCGACAACCGACCGATCCTCGCCCAACTTCTGGGCGGCCTCGGTCTGGTTGAGTGAGAAGGTTTTGATAAAGCTCTGATATGCCCTGGCACGTTCGATCGCGTTCAGGTTGGCGCGATGGATGTTTTCGACCAGCGCCAACTCGAGCATTTCCTCATCGGTAGCCGAGCGCACTAACGCCGGGATGGTTAACCGCCCTGCCAGGCCAGACGCCCGATAACGCCGCTCACCGGCGATGATCTCATAAAAATCACTCACTTTTCGGAGAATAATTGGCTGAATCACCCCATTTTCACGGATAGACTGAGCTAAATCGTTGAGTTCTTCCTCATTCCAGACCGTTCGCGGTTGATATGGATTGGGGCGGATTTTGTCCAACGGTATCTCATTTTGACTGATTTTTAGCCGAACATCGTGCAAAAAAGTGGCATCCAACGCCCTATCGGGCTGCAAAGATTCATTACTGACGGCGGGAACGGCAAGTGCTGCAGGACTTAATAAGGCCTCAAGCCCCCTGCCCAAATGACTTTTTTTTACTTTTTTTGCGTCCGACATAAAATACCTCCGAAAAAATGTGCCACGGCCATCTCGGCCGTGCGGCTTATTTTAGTATCGGACGTTGTAAAGGAAATGCTTGAAAAAATCCACAAGAAAATAATATTGTTCCACGTGAAACATAAGAATTGACTATTGACGAATACCGAATGACGATTGACTATTGTTTCACGTGAAACAAAAAATTAGCCACGAATTATCTCCAATTAAACACAAATTATCTTTTATCGATTCGTGAATATTCGTGTTCATTCGTGGCTAAAAATCATTCTCTATAAGACAGTTCGCGGATGCCGTAATTTTCCATAATCTGTCGGTCAGTTTCCTTCAGCTGCGCTTTGGGGATGATCACGGTAGGGGAGCTAAGCTCAAATTCGACGACATAAAACGGCGATTCCGGATTGAGTGAAAGAGCGTCAAAAAGGTCTTCAAATCTACCTATCTCCTTGCCATTAAACGACTTAACAACAATTCGACCAAGCTGCTGATACCCCAGGTTCGCCTCGGTTGGCAGCACATAGCTGAGCAGCACGATGTCGCGTCGTGCCTCGGTGGGCTTAAATGACTGACTGCGATAATACTGGAACAGGTGGGGGGGCGTCTTGCCCTGCCAGCCGTCGCCCCACATCGTCATATAGTCGCGGGTCAATTTCTGGAACACAAACCCGCCAACAACCAAATATTCCGGCCGGCGATCATAGCCATAATAAGGAACAAGCATCTGGTCGGCCTTTATATTACGCACAACAACCTCCACATCCTCCTGTTTTCCATCTCTCCACAGCGAAAACATCATCGTGCTGCCGACTTGTTCTTTACTGATGAGGTTTTCCAGGCCGATGCGGTCGTAGCGGTCGTCCTGATAGCGGCCGTAAGGGTTGAGCGACTGGCCGTTGATAGCCAAAATCACATCGCCGCTGCGCAGTTCAGAACTACCGGTACCCATTGTATATAAAGTATTTACATAAACTCCATGGCGCAACTCATCCGGCATTTTCAGGAAGTTGCGCACCGACGGATCCAGCAGGTCGCTGGTCTCAAAACCCACCGCTCCAAAGCCATTGTACGATTCCTGCCGGGCCTGTTTAAGGAAACGATTGATGGATTCGGCGGGAATGATGCCCACCTCGGTTTCGGTGCTCCAACAAGCAAGCCCAATCGCGTCCTTATCCAGACAATACACCTCTCCATTTCCAGTACCGCGGGATGGATTGCTCAGCACATAATTCAGCGTGCGGACAAACGAGACATTAGAATACATTACATCCGCCCGATCCAGCGTGGCTCGGCCGGTGGTCAGATGTCCGCCGCTGGACAACCAATATGCACGCAAGTCTTTATTTTTATTATACTTATTTTCAAACGAAAGGGGGGTCAATTCCGTTTTCACCGCGGATTTATCCAGCTCGATAAGACACAGATTATACTCATAATCAATCACCTTAATCCTGGCCGGGATAAATTCGTTTTGCGCATAGCGCCGCGCCTGGATCGACACCGCATTGGACATCGGTGCGGCCAGCGTCAAGACTTCATTGGGACCGACCGCACAGCCATAAGTGCCGACCGTTTCCACTTCGCTTTGCCGCCAGGGCTGAATCTGCTCCCAGGAAACGCTGGATACTTCCAAATAGACCAGCGATTGACGCATTGGTTCGGTCAGATCAATGGCATCTTCCGCCTGCAAGATGGGACACAAAACAGCAATAACGATACTGATAATGGCATTTTTTAAGAACACGATATTATTCCTTTATTTAGTTTTATTCACGGACAAGATGCCCGTGTTACGGGTTAGTTTGACGCGGCGGGGACTTGGTATTTTTCCAGGATGTCCGCCTCCCGCCGCTTGGCGGCGTTGGCATCGATAATCATCGGACTATCGTTGTCCATAAATTTCACCGTGCAGTAGCCGTCTTTGTCGGCTGCGAAGGCCGCCGGCAAATCCTTTAAGGCATTGATCTTAACGCCGTTGACGGTCTCGACGACCTGATTTTTAAAGCCGGACAAATACGCATTCACATCGTCCGGCAGGATTTCGGACAGGACTATCAATTCTTTGCGATTGGCATCGTCAATCAGCTCGTTGGCGTGTATAAACAGATACCGCAGCGTAAAGGGGATTTCAGACAGCCAGTTCCGTCCCCAGTTTTCCAGGTAATTGCGGCTGATGGTAACAAATGTAAGTCCTGCGTAAATCTGATATTTAGGTTCGTTGTCGTATTGTCTTCCCCACGTCAGGACGGGGTAGTTGAGGGCGACCTTCAGTGGGGCAGTGGCGGGCTGGCCGTCGCGGTAGTATTCGATTTCGACGGTTTCGCCAAGCTGCTTGCGGTCGATGACCTCTGCAAACTCCAGCCGCAGGCCGTCAATCAGTATAAGCCCGTCGTTATCTATATTATAAGTGTCGATCCGTGTCAGCACATCGCCTTTTTGCAAAATGCCTTCGGCTGTGCTGTTGCGGACGACCTCGATGATGACAACGCCATCGACCTTGGCGGGGACTTTGAGATAGGTCTTGTAGGCCGGGTTGTGCAGCCCTTCAAACGTGTCGGCGCCAAGCGATCCAAAACCGTCATAAGTGCTGTCCTGAACGTCTTTTAAGAAGTGTTCAATGACGGTCGTGGGGATCATATAGCCGATGTTGTCGGCCTGCTGAAGCCCCTGAAAGGCCACGCCGACGACCTTGCCATCTTGCAGGACAGGCCCGCCGGAGTTGCCGGGGTTGATGGCAGCATCCGTCTGGACTATGACGTGTGAATCGGCCTGCGTATGGCTGTAAATGCCTGTCTCTATGCGAGATACGACGCCTTCGGTGATGGAAAGCTGGCGGCCGCCCATCGGGAATCCGCAGGTCTGCACGGTGGAGTTGACCCGCGGCACGCCGCCTAGCGACAGGGGGGTGGTGTCGTCAAAAAACGCCGCGTCCATCACGCGAACAATCGCCAGATCGCAGTCGTGGCCGACAAACTCGACCATCGCCGGGTAGCGCGTCGCTTCGTACTGCTTGCTGACTTCGATATAGCGGGCGTTGGCGACGTTGTGGGCGTTGGTCAGGATCCGCTGGCCGTCGATGACAAAGCCGGTTCCAACGCCGCCGGCCATCGGCCGCTTTTTCCAGGGCGTTACGTAGTCAAACTCCTGTCGCACGGCCATAATCATCACGACGGACTTTTCATAAGTCTTTATGATATCTTGAAATACGGATTCCTGTGCAACGGTCGGCAAAGGGGATGCCAACAGCAAGACGAGTGCAATCGCCGCGCAAGGCGAGCAAATAGAACGATGCTGCATCATTGTTTATTCCTTAATTATATAGGATGGTGGGCACGGCCCACCCTTGTATCTTACAAAAGCCGAGCCGCGCCAGCGGCCGGATTGCGATACCCACAGTGTTACGCTTTATCGGGCAGCTTGCGCTGCCGCGCTTTTGTTGTGGATATTTTTGCTATTCAAAATCGTAATGCTTGCGGACGGCTTTTTCAATCGTCCAGACGCATTTGAGGCCGTTGGGAAAGACGACATAGTCGCCCGCCCCGAATGAAACGCTCTGGCCGGTGTCCGGGCGGTCGGCAACCGAAACCTGGCCTTCCAGAATCAGGCATTTTTCGACTTGTGAATACTCCCAGTCAAATCGGTCGGCCTGGTGCGCCCAGACCGGCCATTCTTTGCAGACGGCCTTTTCCGCCGCCGTCGGCTTACGGACAATGACATCTTTTACTGTCGGCATCGTGAAAACTCCGTTTTGAGCGGCCAGCTTCCAGCGGCCAGCACCCAGCAAAACCGCAACATGGAACCCAATCGCCGCCTGTTATGAGGATTTCTACATTCTTACGTCCCTACATTCTTGTTCGTATCATACCCCAAACCCGCCCAAAGCAAAAGCATTTTGCCGATTGATTTTTACCGGCAGGGCGGTACACTAAGCGGAGGTTTGAATAGGACGAAAAAATACACTATTAATGTGTGCGGGGATCGCATTCTGGCTGAGAACCTGACCCGCAAATTGTTTGATGAGCGCCAACTACCTTTTTTGTAACTGTTTAACTTTATGATGCACACATTACCTACGAATTCAGAGCGGATGCGGAAGGTGCCGTGGTGGTTTTCGGCGAATATGCTGGATAACGTGCGGATTTCGCTGATCTTCGGTCCGGTGATCGTGCTGTTTTTTGACGTGCTGGAAATGGACAAGTCGCGGATCGGCTTTCTGCTTTCGCTGCCGCTGTTTTTCCAGGCGCTGTCACTGTTTGTGGTGCCGCTGGTCGAGCGGTTGGGCTACAAGCGCACCAGTTTGGTCTTTTTCAGCATCCGCAGCGGTGTGCTGTTCGGGCTGCTGCTGACGCCGCTGTTCGTGTCGCGGTTTGGTGCGGGCGGGGCGTTTTTGTGGGTTGCGGGGGTGATGCTGATCCACTCGGTCGGCCAGGCCGTCGGGCTGACGGCCTGGGGGCCGTGGGGGCGCGAAATCCTGCCGCCGGCGCAGCGCGGCAAGCTGGTCGCGGTCAACACGTTCCTGTGCGGGGCGGTCATCATCGCCGGCACGTTCTTTGCCGGCTTCTGGGTTGCGCGGCACAGCGGGCTGGGCGGGTT
>JBFZBE010000015.1:0-5686 GCA_041308685.1 Phycisphaerae bacterium | reverse complement strand
GCTATTTGCAAATCCTGTGAGCATATCTTTCATGACGAGATTGGAATGCGATGTCGAAAATGCGGCTGCATCATGACTATCAAGATTAAGTGGGCCACGACACGGTGTCCGGTAAAGAAGTGGTGAGTACTCTCAAATCCAAAGCCGCAATGTCTGCTCATCTGTAGAGCTTAATATTGATCCGGAAGCCTGACCAATTATGATTTTCTGCGAAATGCCGACGGGGTTTTGCCTGTCGCCTGTTTGAAATATCGCGGAAAATGTTCGGGGTCGGTAAATTCGAGTTCGGCGGCGATTTGATAAGCAGGCTGGTTGCTGTTTAGGAGTCTTTTTTTGATTAGATCGATTCTGAGGCGTTCGATTTCCTGTTTAATGGTTCTTTTCAGTATCCGTTTAAATCGTTTTTCTAATTCACTTCTGGACAGGCAGGTCGCATTGACAACATCGGCGGATTGAATGGGTCTCTGAAAGTTCTTGCGTATAAAAATCAAGGCCGCGGCGACATCCGGGTCGCTGAGTGCCAGGACATCTGTCGAACGCCGACTGATTATTTCCAGAGGCGGTACGGTTATAATTTTATTTTCATTTTTTTTTTGGAGCAGGTCATTTAAATGCTGTGCGGCCAGGAATCCGGCGTTTTCAAAATCCAGTTCAATACTGGACAACGAAGGCGACGAGAGATTGCACACCAGTTCATCGTTGTCCACGCCCAAGACCGCCACCTCTTCCGGAACATTCAACCCCGCTATTCTGCAGGCATCCAGAACAAAAACTGCCCGGTCATCGTTGCAGGTAAATACACACACGGGCTGCGGCAATTGCTTGAGCCATTTCGATATTTTCAGCTGCTGGCCGGAATTTTGCGGTGTTTTTGAAAAATCATCCTGATATTCAAACACGGTTGAAATGCCGTTTTCGTTTAGGGTTTGTTTATAGGCGATGAAGCGTTTTTGGGACCATGGCAATTGCCTAAAACCGCAGTATGCAAAGTGGGAAAAACCCAAGCCGAGGAAATATTCGGCGGCCATTGTGCCGATGGCGTGTGAATCCGTGATAAGCGAGGAACAGCCGGGCACCAGTTCCTGATGCGCATCAAAGACGACTGTGGGCTTTTTGATTTTGCGGATGTTGAGCCGGTTCAATATTTTCGGCGGATGCGAGGGGACATGGGAGATAATACCGTCAATCTCGTCCAATCGAAACCAGAAATCGTTCCCATCAGATTTTTCCAACAGATATTCATCGGGTCTCATGACGGCCTGCCACTGGGCAAACGCTGTGGCATAGCGTTCGATGCCAGCCAGTAATTTCCGGCCGGAGGCTCTGGCCATGTTGATTGCCATCAGGATGTTTTGCATATAAAATTATCTCAATAAATTCAATTTGGTTATATTTTAACGCAATATGGTTTAGTCGCAAAGCAGATTTTTGGGTAAAATGGGCGGTATGATTACCTGTCCACGATATGAAAAAGAAAGCATAGGCCGTCAGAAACTCATTAGCAGTGTTTTTGAGTTCAACGGGGGCAAGACACCTTACGTTATCTATGATGCCAACTATTGGCTGTTTGGGGAGGCCAGAGAGAGAATCCCGCTGGATTATTGCAGCGAAGATCCCGCCAGCATGGTCCGTTATCAGCAGACCAAGATCGACAGGCACATGAAGACCTATGCGGATGCGTATATCCCGTTTTTGATGCCGTGGTATGGCACCGGTGTGCTGGCTTCGGGGTTCGGGATCAAAGTAATTCATCAGGATTATATGGATCCGGCCGTGGATATGCCGACGATTCAGAATATTGAACAGCTAAAAGACCTGAAAAAGCCGGACCCCGAAAAGGACGGCCTGATGCCGCGGGTGCTCAATACGATCCGCTATATGAAAAAGCACACGGATCTCCCGGTTGGGGTGACGGACTGCCAGGGAGTATTGACGACCGCACTTCAGATTGTCGGTTACGAGAAGATGATCTACTGGATGCATGATTATCCCAATCAGGTCCATGACTTGCTGGGCATGATTACCGATGTTCTGATTGACTGGGTGAAGATTCAAAAGAAGGCCGCCGGGCAGGCGATGGAGGATGATGCGTATGTGCTGGGCGTCAAGATTCCCGCCGGATATGGCGGCGTGTGGTTTTCGGATGATGACGCCGTGATCTTCGGGCCGGAGCTTTATAAAGAGTTTATCGTACCCTGTAACAGCCGTTTATTGAAAGCATTTGGAGGCGGAGCGATCCACTATTGCGGCAACGCCAACCAGCACCTTGGAAATTACCTTTACACTGAAGGTCTGACGGCAGTTCACAATATGTGCATCGATGATCTTGATGGCGCGGCCAAGGCAAAAAAGGCGTTTACCGAAAAGGGGATTGTTTACATCACCGCTGATTTTAATCTCTCTGCCGAACGCATTGATGGATATTATCAGGAGCTTTTCAGGAAAATGGATACGCGCGGGCTGATTGTTGTTTCGTATATTGCCCCGGCGACACAGCTTAACCATGGCAAATACGAAAGCGCCTCGCTGGATCCTGAAAAAACCGGCAGAGCGATTGAGGCGGCGATTAACAGGTATAACCATTCTTAGCAGGGGTTTGTCATGGCCGAACAGACAGCGGCGTTTATGTTTAAGCAGTCGATTTCGCGCGAGCACATCCGCATCAGCGACCGCGACCGGCAGATTTTGCGTCGGCTGGCGGAAACGATGGCGGTGTTGGCACAACTGCCTGTTCAGCAGGAAAAGAAAGATAAGTGGTTTCGGTTAAACGCATTGAAAAGCTCCTGTCCGGTTGTCTTCTGTGATCCGGAAAACGGCTGGAATGAGATTGTTACAGATGACCGGATGGAATGTGAGGGCGAATTGGCAAGGCTTTGGGAGATGACGCTGCGGAAAGAAATTTTCTGGGGCGAATCGATGGGGGATGATAAGGTTGTCGATGCGGTCTTTTGTGTGCCGTATGTTTTTTCGGAGAGCGATTGGGGGATGCACGAGGAGATTGTCAAGACCCGTCAGGAAGGATCGTATCGGTGGGATGCGCCGCTGCAGAGCCTTGACGATATTGACAAGCTGCATAGTCCCCGCATTGTTGTCAATTATTCCGATTCTGAGCTGATGCTGGAGACGGCACGGCGTACGTTCGGGGATATTTTTGATGTCCGGCGCAAGGGGACGTGGTGGTGGACGCTGGGGATGACCTGGACACTGATCAAGCTGCGCGGGCTGACGCAGATTATGTACGATATGTATGATGCCCCCGAGCAACTTAAACGGCTGATGGGCATTCTCCGGGACGGCCATCTGGCCAAGCTTGATTATCTGCAGGACAATAAACTGCTGGGTCTCAATACCGACAATACGTATGTCGGTTCGGGGGGCTTTGGATTTACGACGGAACTGCCGGGGACGGATTTTGATGGGCGTGTCCGCACGCGCGATATGTGGGGTTTTTGCGAGAGTCAGGAGACGGTGGGGGTTTCAGCCGAGATGTTTGAGGAATTTATTTTTCCGTATCAGCTTCCGATTTTGGAACGGTTCGGGTTAAACTGCTATGGCTGCTGTGAACCGCTGGACAAACGGTGGCATGTGGTCAAACGGTTTCCGCGGCTGCGGCGGATATCGGTGTCGCCGTGGGCGGATCCGGAAAAAATGGCCGAGCTTCTGGGAAACAAATATATTTACTCGTATAAACCCGCGCCGTCGGACCTTGCGGTTGAGGTGATCGATGAGGATCGCATCCGGCAAAATCTTAGACGGATACTTCAGGTCACCAAGGGCTGCCAGCTTGAGATTATTATGAAGGACAACCACACCCTCGGCAACAATCCGCAAAATGCGACAAGATGGTGCCGGATCGCAAAAGAAGAAATCGCCAAGACAGGCGGATTTTAGTTTGAATTGCAAACCAGTATCCGATAAAATCATTCCATTAATTTCTATGCAAAAGAGGTGAAAAATGAAAAAGTTCTCTTTGGTGGTGCTGTGTGTTTTGACAATCGGCGGCGTGGCAAATGGGCGTACCTATCACGTTACGCCAACAGGTGACGATGGGCAGAAAGGAAGCAAGTTTAAGCCGTTTCGGACGATTCAGGCAGCGGCGAATGTCGCGCAGCCGGGGGATTTGATTACGGTGCATGAAGGGGTGTATCGGGAGCGGGTTAATCCGCCGCGGGGTGGGGTGTCGGAGAAGAAGCGGATTACTTATCGGGCCGCAAAGGGCGAGAAGGTTGTGATTAAGGGGTCGGAAATTGTTACGGGGTGGGAAAAGGTGCAAAACGATACGTGGAAGGTTGTGATTGCGAACACATTTTTTGGGGATTTCAATCCGTATAAGGATGTTATTGGCGGGGAGTGGTACAAGACTCCCGACGATGGTTTCAATCGGCATACGGGGGCGGTTTATCTGAATGGCCATTGGCTGACTGAGGCGGCGAAATTGGAGACGGTGCTGGAGCCGGCCAAAGAGGTGCCGCTGTGGTTTGGCCAGGTGGATGAGAAGAATACGACGCTGTGGGCACAGTTTAAGGGGGTTGATCCCAATAAGGAATTGGTGGAGATCAATGTGCGGCAGAGTATTTTCTATCCGGACAAGCCCGGGCGAAATTATATTACCGTCCGCGGGTTTACAATGACGCAGGCGGCTACGCCGTGGGCGGGGGCGATGTCCGAGCAGATCGGGCTGATCGGGACGCACTGGAGCAAGGGGTGGGTCATCGAGGATAATGACATCAGCTATTCGATGAATACCGGCATCACGCTGGGGCGCTATGAGGCGGACTGGGAGAAATTGCCGGCGATTTCGGAAGACGGTTTTGTGGAATCGATTGAAAAGGCCCTCAAAGACGGCTGGTCCAAAGAGACGGTCGGCAGTCATATCGTCCGCAACAATCATGTCTCGCATTGCGAGAAAAACGGGATTCACGGCAGTCTGGGCGGGATATTCAGCCTCATCGAAGGCAACACTGTTCATGATATCGCGATGGGCGGCTGGGTGGACGGTTTCGATAAGGGTGGGATTAAGCTGCTGGGCAGTTTTGATACGATCATCCGCCGCAACCATGTCTATCGCATCGGCTACTGGGGAATCTGGCTGGATTGGATGGCACAGGGGGCGATTGTGGAGGGAAATCTGCTGCATGACAACACGCTGGAAGATTTGTTTTTTGAGGTCAATCACGGTCCTATCTTAGTGGTCAATAATATTTCATTGTCTCAAAAGAGCGTTTTGGATTCGTCTTCGGGGGATGCGTATGTCCACAATCTCTTTGCGGGCCAATTCTATCGGCGAAAGCCGGATGCTCGCTTTACGCCGTTTTTCAGGCTTCACACGACGGACATGATGGGACGACTGGAACCCTTCTATGGGGGACATGAGCGGTTTTTGAACAATATTTTTGTCAATTACGGCATTGCGCACTACAGTGAGTGCCCCGATCTGGTCATTGAGGGAAATGTATTCTTGGGGAAGGCGGGTGCGGCTGCACAGGAAGTCTCGCCGTTGGTTTTGCCCGACTATAATACTGCCATTCGTCTTACAGAGAAAAAAGACGGCTGGTATTTACAGCTCAAATTGGATCCGGCGTGGCGCAATGACCGGCAGCGCCCGCTGGTTACTTCAGACCTTTTGGGGATGGCGGTCACGCCGAAGGCTCGTTTTGAATATCCTGATGGTTCGCCGCTGAAGATT
>JBFZBE010000014.1:0-4951 GCA_041308685.1 Phycisphaerae bacterium | reverse complement strand
GTGATCACGATGGGAGCGACAACGGCCACGGCGGCGGTGCGGTTCACGGGGTATTTCATCACGGCGGAGAATACGCTGTGGCCGAAGGGGACGGTGCTGAACTGCCGGGGGAAGCTGGCGCTGGCGGAGGTGTTCGAGGCGACGGAGAACTACGACCTATCGGATGCAGGCACGGGCGCGACGGACGAGGTAATGATCTCAACGGTCCTGTACCACTGCCGCTCGGCCGGGGCATGGACGCCGGCGGATGTGCCGCTGGCCATGACGAATATCGGGGGGACGGGCGAGACGCTGGGCACTGTGGCCAAAGATCGAGCGTTCCAGTGGCGGGAAGGCGAATCCGGAACGGCACTCATCGACCGGCTGGACGCGGTGTGCCTGGGATATCGTACGTATGACAGCTTCGACGGCACGATCAAGCGGACGCAAGTATCGTCTGTACCGGTTGGCACGGCGAGCGCGACGTTTACCGAACACGTCGACATTGCGGCGGCGGCTGAGACGAAGACCATTCTGGAGGCGCGCAACAAGGTTATCGTAAGCGGGTATCCGGGGGCGAACGGTAACGCGGCGATCTCTTACACAGCAATCGGGGCCAATCCGTTCCTGGTTACGGCGGCCGGGCAGTGGTATCTGACCAACAAGACCAGCTCGGCGATGATCGAGAAGCAGGCTACGGCGGACGCGGGTGCCGGATTGAGCTGCGAGGAAGTGGCGAACTGGCTGCTGGGCGAGCTGAACCGGTATCGGGAACAGGTCGAGCTGACGACGCCGCGGGACGATGTGATCGAGCCCGGGGCGATTATTGCGGTGCAAGCGCCCACCCGGCTCGGACTGACCAGCCGGCTCTTCTGGGTGGAGAGTGTGAGCTGCTCGATCAGCCGCTCCGGTGTGTTTCAACAGGTTTTGAGCTGTCTCACCGGCGTGCCGCTGAGCGAGAGCAGCAATGGGGCAGTGCTTTCCGCTTTGTCTACGGCCAGCGCCTGGGTTTTGTCTGCCGTCGCTACGGGCGGTGCACAGGTTTCAGCCGCACCATCTTCGGCCGTGGCATTCGGGCGGACGCCGGCAGTGACCGGCGGAGCGCAGATAGGCGTGCTGTCCTGTAGTATGGCAGCCTGGGTTTTGATACCGGCCAACATCACCCTTTCGGTTTTTGCCGTACCGGCTGCAGCCGTCGCCAGAGGCGGTTCAGTTACGTTGTCCGGTTACGAGCATGTCAATATCGGATCGCCGGCGCTGGCGGCAAGCGCATACGCAGTAATGCCGCTTGGCGTGACCGAGGCCGATGTGCTGACCCTTGAGACAGCCAAGAGCTTCTTCTGGCAAGAGAATGCGGCTTTTCTACTTTTAGAGTGAGGTGCTCAGATGCCTGTAACCGCTTATCTGTATGGGGCTGGAATGAAGGCCCTGCTGAACAAGGAGATTGATTGGGATACGGACGCAATCAACGTCGCGCTGCTGACATCGGCGTATACGCCGGTGCAAAATACGCATGCCTACTTTTCTGACATCACGGGTGAGCTTGTGACAGGCGGCGGTTACACTGCTGGCGGCTCAACCCTGGCTGGCGGTACAACGACGCATGCGGCCGGTACGACGACTATCAACGCTGATGATTTGACCTGGCCCGCCATGACCGGCACGGCGCATTATGCTGTTGTTTACGACACGACGCCTGGCACGGTGTCGGCCGTGCAGCCGCTGATCGCCTACATCGATTTCGGCGCGGATGTGATTGCCACGGGTGGCAATTTCACGATTACCTGGGACGCTGCCGGTATCGTTCAGTACGCGGTTACACTGGCAAGCTGAGGTGGTTGATGGCCAATCAGAAGGTTACAGAGCTGGTCGAGAACGTTACGGTTGCGGTTGGCGATCTCCTCTACTTGATCGATGATCCGGGCGGCGAGCCTGCCAGCCAGAAAGCGACTGTGCTAAATGCTGTGAAGGGGGCGCGGTTGGCGCGCGAGTTGATTGCCGAACTGACGCCGACCGGCGCCTCGGCCTCCTTCACCGGCATTCCGGCGACCTATCGCAACCTGTATCTGGAGTGGGTGGCGCGCACGGATCGGGTGGCTACGAACGAACCGCTAGCGATCTATTTCAACAACGACACGACGGCGACCAACTATCACGCGCAGCAGTTGCGCTCCAGCGATGCTACGGCTTCAGCTACTGAGACGGACACGGCCCAGGTCGCCTATGCTACTGCCGTCACCGCGCCAAGCGGCTCGGCTGGCACCGGCTGGTTGAAGATCATGAATTATGCCGGGACGACCTTCTTCAAGACGGCCAACGGAGTGACCGCGTTTCGCACGGTGACCGGCACGGATCAGGTCTATCTGGTCAACCTGGAATGGGAGTCGGCGCTGGCGATCAATCGGCTGGACGTGGTGACGATCAACGCCTCGAACTTCATTGCCGGTTCGACATTCCGGCTGTATGGCGAATACTAGGAGCTTCCCTGTCTATGCCTGGGCCGCCTGTACCGATTCCTACACCGCCGCCGACGTATGATCCACAGCCGGCGGCCAACTCCTACGCTTCGCTGTTGTGGAAGCATATCAATGATTTCGTCAAGATCTGGCTGAAGAATCACCATTACAACCATGAACCGGGCGGCGTGGACGAGGTGCAAATCCCGCTCGGCGGGCTGGCGGATGTCACACTGGGCAGCGCGGTGGCCAACGGTGATGCGTTAGTCTACAGTGCGGCAGGCACCTGCTGGACGAATGGCGCGGGTGGCGGCGGCGGGCCGCACCAGGTGCATTTTTCCGTGCTGCTGCCAGTCACGGTGATTCCACCCGGGCCGACGAATATCACGGGCGCGGTAATGATGATCACGGCGGTGCGTTTTTCGTCGGATGGTGGCGTGTCCGGCACGTTGACGCCGGGTGGTTCTTTCAGCGTGAATAATTCGGTCGACCGCACAGACGATTTGGCGATCCCGTGGGTGGATGGCCGCACGATGACGCTCGCCATTGCTTCGCAAGACGGCGACGGCACCTATCTAACGATTGATGTCGCGGCAGGTTGAAATGCTGAAATCAAAACGTGCATGGTGGATTATTGGCGGCAGCGTGATCGTGCTGCTCGTCTGGTGGCTGCTGCTGTCCGTGTGGCCGGTGGCGAGTGATGGTTTTGGCGCAGCCCAAAGTCTGCCGGGCGACACGTGCCAAACTTATAATGGGACCGGACTGCCGGTGGCGATTCCCGACAGTTGGTATATCACGAATACGGTTTCCTCGATTCCCGTGGCGCAAACTGGCTATATCACCGGTATCACGGTTACGGTGACGATTTCGCATACCTTTTCGGCAGATCTCGCTTTTAGCTTATGTGGCGGCGACCGGATGGCCTGTCTTTTGTCGCGCGGCGATGGCACCGGGCAGGACGGCATTTGGACGTTTGTGTGGTCGGATACCGGCACTGAGGAATTGTACGGGCCGCCTTTTGTGGGCCCTTATTTGGCCGAGGAACCGCTGGCGACCCTGTTGGGCAAGAAAGCGGCGGGGTGGTGGCGGTTGCTGGTGCGTGATGAATATAGCGGCGATACCGGTTCTCTGAATGCTTGGAGCCTTGAGATTTGTACGACGCAGGCTACTCCTACGCTTACGCCATCACCCACCTATTACGATCCGCTGGCGACCTGGACACCGCTGTACGACTGCACCGACGACTATTTTGTAGCCAAAAACAACGACGATCCTTGCAACTGCAGCGCGCCAACTTTTGACCTGGTGCCTGACAGCGACTCTTACAGCGGGCTGCCGTGGACGGGGAATGAGTACTATCGCATTTGTTATCCGGGCTGCTACAGTCTCAATGCGCATTTTTCGGCGCGCATGGTGAATCAGGCCAATCGCCTCACCCTTTTCGGTGGCGGGGTCAGTTGCGAAATTGTTCCTTTGACCGGCAGTTCAGAGAGCTCCGGCAATTCTTGCATTGCGGGGGACTGCTTGGGGCTGGGCTGCAAAACGGCGATTTGCGAGGCGCATTCCGATGTCGATATTGTCGATAATGGGTCTTTCCCCGGGTGGCTGTTTGTTTTGAACAGCGGCAACTTTTCGACTTGCAGCCTGGCTGCGCCTTATACGCAGTGGGAATATGATGTTGATTTTGGCGAATGCGTGCCGCGCGGACCGCCCACGCCGACGCCGGGTGTAACCCGGACGCCGACGCCTACGATTACGCCAGCTTGCACCGCGCGGCCGGGTGGGCCGAATTGGTGGATCTGGTGAGAGCAGATAAGGTGCGGCTCGACGCTGACGACGGCAACGGATTGCAGCACATCCTCACGGATACCAGGCGGAGGCTGACGTTACCATGAGCTGCACCCGGCGCTTTATTCTGTGGCTTGAACCTTCACGCGGGCGCGGCCAACGCGACATGATCGCGCTGTTTTGTCTCGTGCAGGGTGTGACGCGCGTGTTGGGCTACAGCGGCCTTGCGCAGCCGGTCAACATCCTGCCGTCCTTACTGTACGGCTGGCTGATGTGCGGCGCGTTCCTGGCGCTCATTATTACCGGCGCGTGGTGCAAACGGTCATCTTACGCGGGGCGGCTGGCTGCGGTGTATGCGGGTGCGCTGTGGCTGCTGCTGGCGTTGGACGTGATAGACAATGGCGCGTGGGCGAGCTTCGGCGGCGCGCTGATTCTGGCACTCGCTAGCGGTAATGAGGCGCGCTATCGTGACTGCTGAAACCATCAACCTCTTGATCGTCGTCTTTTTCGTTTGTGCCGCGGGCGTGTACGTTCTGCGGCGCAGTCCACAGCCCGCGGAAGCGAGACTTTCCGACCCCATGGCTACAAAGATCGCTGCCTTGACGAAGGAAAACGAAGACCTGCGGCAGCAAGTCCAACGCCTCGAATGCACGCTCGACACGCTGCTGGAGGAAAACAAGAAGTTACGCGAACGCATTGCCAAACTCGAACAGACCATCGGCAAAATC
>JBFZBE010000013.1:0-3071 GCA_041308685.1 Phycisphaerae bacterium | reverse complement strand
CCCTGAAAGTGACCAGCGCTTCGCGCATCGCCCTGGTCGGCCTGCGTGAAGACCAGGTGGACAGCGTCTGGACCGATCTGAAAATGTCGCCCGGCGCGGCGGTCGGGATGTGTGTGCGCAGCATCAAGGCCTGCCCCGGCACGACGTTCTGCAAGCGCGGCCAGCAGGACAGCTTGGGCATCGGGATGCTGCTGGATGAAAAATACCACGGGATGGAGCTGCCCGGCAAGTTCAAGATCGGCATTTCCGGCTGCGCCAACCAGTGCGCCGAAAACTGCATCAAAGACGCCGGCCTGATCGGCACGGTCAAGGGCTGGATCGTCATGGTCGGCGGCAACGGCGGGGCCAAGCCGCGTCTGGCGCAGGAGTTGGTGCGCGGCGTATCCACCGAGCAGGCGCTGGTCATCCTCGACACCATCGTGCAGTACTACAAGACACACGCCGACAAGAAACACCGCCGCATCGGCACGCTGATCGACGAGATGGGTTTCGAAGCGTTCAAGGCCGCCATTCTGGGAACCGTACCCGGCCTGGGTGAGGTATCGGGGCAATAGCGCAGCGGCAACGGTGGTTTGCTGCGCCGGCGGTTTCGGCCGCACAGCCGAAGCGATAGGGGAATGCCGCTATGATAGACAGATCGAATTCGACCGCACATCAATTTACACTGTCGGTGTGTGCGGCGGCGGTGTGCCTGCTGCTGTGCGGCTGCGCGGACAAAGACGACGCTTCTTCGGCGCCCGCACAAACGCAAGGGGCGATGCGGATCGTCTCGATGGCGCCGAATCTGACGGAAATCCTTTTCGCATTGGGATTGGATGAGCAGATCGTCGGCGTTACGCGGCATTGCAATGCGCCAGCCGCCGCCGAAACCAAACGCCGCATCGGGACTTTTTGGCAGCCGGACATCGAAGCGGTGTTGGCCTTGCGGCCGACACTGGTGGTCGCCGAAACGTTCGAGCAGCATCGTCAGTTGGCCGAACAGCTTGGTCAATCTGGCTGTCAGACACTATCGGTGCGGATTGACTCCGTTGCCCAGTTGTTTGACGGAATCGCCTCTATCGGTCAGGCAGTGGGACGCCCGTCGCAGGCACAGCAGCTTGTTGACCGTCTGCGGACGGCCGTACAAGCCCTTCAGAGCCGCACCAATAGCCAAACGCGCCCAAAGGTTCTGTGGGTGATTCAGCGTCAGCCGCTGCGGGTGGCGGGAACACAGACTTTTGTCAGTGAACTGATTGAGATTGCCGGCGGCGTCAATGCCATCGGCCCGACGCTGCACGCCTATCCGCCCATCGGCGATGAGGACGTTATCGCCGTCCGGCCGGAGGTAATCATAGAACCGACCGACCAGCCGGAGCTGCGGGATGCCCAGCAGCGTTCGGCACTGTCATTTTATGCTGTTTTTCGTACCCTTCCGGCTGTCCAAAACGGCAAGATTTTTGTCATTGACGGTGATCTGGTGTCACGGCTGGGGCCGCGGATCGATCAGGGACTTCAGATTATCGCCGCGTGTATGGAGCGGGAGTGAACATGTCTTTGACGCGAAAAAAATTGTGGGTACAAATCGCGACGGCGGTCGGTGTCCTGCTGGTGTTAATGGTCGTCTGCGTCTCGGTCGGATCGGTGCGTGTCCGTACTGCCGATGTGCTATACGGCCCCGTGCGGGATGGGCAAGTCAACACAGCTTATGAAATCATCGTTATGTATCGCCTGTCGCGAATTCTTCTGGCCGGGTTGATCGGGGCGGCCTTGGCGACGGCCGGGTGTGTGTTCCAGGCGATTTTGCGCAACCCACTGGCCGATCCGTATCTGTTGGGGGTCTCCAGCGGAGCTGGACTGGGGACGATGGCGGCGATTTTATTCGGCTGGACGTGGTCGTTTTTCGGGATGAGCGCAATGATGCTGACGGCCTTTCTGGGGGCGGTCGCGACAACCTGGCTGGTCTGGGCGCTGGGGCGATCCGCCGGATCTGTTCACATGACCGGACTGATTCTGGCGGGCGTGGTGGTTAACGCCTTCTTTTCGGCGGTGATGATGTTTTTGACTTCGGTTGCCAAAGCCGATCAAATTCAAATGATGCAGTTCTGGATGATGGGCAACATCGCATCGATGCAGAAATTTGAGGTGATTCTGCCGGCGGCGGGGATTGTCATCATGGGAGTTATCCTGCTAACGCGGATAGGACAGCCGCTGAATATGCTGACGTTCGGAACCGAAGATGCCGCCTCGCTGGGGCTTTCCGTATCCAAGATCACGATCACGGCCTTTGCTGTCGCCGGGCTGATTACGGCGGCGGCAGTGTCATTCAGCGGGCTGATCGGCTTTGTCGGGCTGGTCGTGCCGCACGCGGTACGGCTGGTTGCCGGGCCGGATCATCGACAACTCATTCCGCTCAGCGCATTGGTCGGCGCGGCATTTGTGGCGCTGGCCGATACGCTGGCGCGCGTGGTGGTCGCCCCGGCGATGCTGCCGGTCGGCGTGGTAACAGCGATAATCGGCGGGCCGTTTTTTCTGATCTTGCTGGTGCGCTATACCCGAAACCTGCACTGGGGCGTCAAATGAGCGTGATTGAAGCGGCCAATCTGACATTTGCCTACGGCGCACGGCCGGTACTGAACCGGTTGTCATTTACCGTCGAGACGGGCGATTTTCTGGCGGTGCTGGGGCCTAACGGCAGCGGCAAGACCACGCTGATGCACCTGCTGGCGGGGCTATTGCGGATGCAGGACGGCAGCATTTTGATTCGGCAGCGCACGATGCGGTGCTACAGCCGCGCCGAACTGGCGCGCCAGATCGCGATGGTGCGGCAGGACACCACGCCGGCCTTCGGCTTTACCGTGCGCGATACGGTGATGATGGCGCGGTATCTGGCCGGCGGGGCGAACCTGTTTGAAACACGGCAGGATCGCCAGATCGTTCACCAGGCGATGGATCGCACCGATACACTGCAGTTTGCCGATCGGCCTATCAATGCCCTCAGCGGCGGCGAGCGGCAGCGGGTCTTTATCGCCCGCGCACTGGCCCAGCAAACGCCGGTGCTGCTGTTGGACGAGCCGACCAGCCATCTGGATTTG
>JBFZBE010000012.1:0-5094 GCA_041308685.1 Phycisphaerae bacterium | reverse complement strand
CGGATGCAGCCGGCCGGAAACAGTGCCCTTGCGGATCGCCCGACGGATCAGGTCCTCGGTGATCTGGCCGTCGTGGATGTAAGCGTCCATCAGTTCTTCATCGAACTCCGCGGCCGCCTCGATCATATCATGCCGCCAATGCTCAGCCGCATCCATCAGATCGGCCGGAATCTCTTTGACCACCGGCTCGGCCTCGATGTCATTTTTATCGAAATACACGGCCTTCATCCCGACCAGATCGATCAGTCCCTGA
The DNA here is from genome assembly GCA_041308685.1 of Phycisphaerae bacterium. Lineage (GTDB taxonomy): Bacteria > Planctomycetota > Phycisphaerae > Sedimentisphaerales > Anaerohalosphaeraceae > T3Sed10-213. The sequence continues at coordinate 4,841 of JBFZBE010000012.1, read as the reverse complement.
AGGTTCGATTCGGCCCCGATGGGAATCTGCACCGGCACCGGATGCGCCAGCAGTTTATTGCGGATGTCGTTGACCGTCATCTCAAAATCGGCGCCGATCTTGTCCATTTTATTGACAAAACACAGGCACGACAGCTTGTACTTTTGTCCCTGCCGCCAGACGGTTTCGCTCTGGGCCTGTACGCCCTCGGAGCCGTCAAAGACCGCGATCGCACCGTCCAGCACGCGCAGCGAACGCTCCACCTCCGCGGTAAAATCCACGTGGCCGGGCGTATCGATCAGATTGATGTCGTACCCCTTCCACGGACACTTGGTCGCCGCCGAGGTGATCGTAATGCCGCGTTCCTGCTCTTCCTGCAGGTGATCCATCACCGCAGTCCCTTCATGCACCTCGCCGAGCTTGTAGGTCTTGCCGCTGAAAAACAAAATGCGCTCCGACACCGTGGTCTTGCCCGCGTCGATATGCGCCATCACGCCGATATTTCGCACTACTTTTAGATCACTTGCCATAACTACCTTATTTGCAATATGTTAGAATTAAATTAGCGGCCTTCCGCCGCCCCATAACAAAAAAACTGCCACGGTCATTGGGTACAACAATCCGTGGCAGTTGGAACTACATTGATTACCAGGCAAAATGCGCAAACGCCTTGTTGGCCTCCGCCATACGATGCACGTTTTCACGGGTGGTAATAGCCGCTCCTTCCTTGCGGTAGGCATCCATCAATTCCGAAGCCAGCCGAATCGACATCGGCTTGCCCTTCTTGCCGCGCGAAGCGGCCAGAATCCAGCGAATTGCCAGTGACAACTGCCGTTTGGGGCTGACCTGCATCGGCACCTGATAGTTCGAGCCGCCGACGCGCTTGCTGCGCACCTCGAGCATCGGCTTGACATTCTCCAGAGCCGTCTCAAACACCTCGACCGGCGGAACGTCTTTGATTTTCTTTTCGATTTCACCCATCGCACCGTAAAAGACCTGGGTGGCAATGCTCTTTTTGCCGTCCCACATCAGACAGTTGATGAACTTTGCCGCCAGCTTGCTCTTGTACACCGCATCCGGCTTTAACTGGTCATACGATGCTGTAAATTTCTTGGCCATTCCGTCTATACCTTAATAAAGGAAATTCCGCACTTTTACCTTTTGACTTTTACCTTTTTACTTGCCCTTCTTGGCGCCGTACTTGCTGCGTCCCTGCTTGCGGCCGTTCACGCCGCCGGTATCCAGTACGCCGCGAATGATATGGTAACGCACACCGGGAAGGTCGCGTACACGACCGCCGCGGATCATCACCGTACTGTGTTCCTGCAGGTTGTGATCGATGCCCGGAATATAGGCCGTCACTTCCTTGCCGTTGCTGAGCCGCACACGGGCGATTTTACGCAGCGCCGAGTTGGGCTTTTTGGGCGTCTGGGTACGCACGATCAGGCACACGCCGCGCTTCTGCGGCGAGCCGGTGATATCCGAAATACGCTTTTTGCCTTTACCGCTGCGACCGCTGCGGACTAACTGATTAATCGTCGGCATACTTTCTCCAAAACTACTTATATCTTAAATACTTTGATTTAAATTAGTTACATTAATCTTCCAAGCCCAAGGCGGCCTTGACGGCCTTCTCGGCGGCCGCTTCGGCCTCTTTGACCTCACGCAACTCTTCCAACTGCTTGGGCAGCGGCGGCTCGGCCAAATGTTTGACTTTCATATCCAGATAGGGCTTAAACGCTGTACCCGCCGGGATCAAGTGGCCCAATATCACATTTTCCTTCAGGCCGACAAGATCGTCCACTTTACCAGACAGCGACGCTTCTGTCAACACCTTTGTTGTTTCCTGGAAACTGGCCGCCGAAATAAAGCTGTCCGACTGCAGCGACGCCTTGGTAATACCCAACAGCAGGGTATTGGCCGTGGCAGGACGGGGCTTTTTGCCCTTGGCGGCGGTACCGCCCAGCAGTTCGACCTTTTCGTTGGCCGCCTCAAGCTGCTCTTTGGTTACGACCTGATTGGGCTTGAGGTCTGTCTCGCCCGGATCGGCCACGCGCAGCCCCTTGGCAAGTTCGGCATTGGCCGCGCGGAAGTCCAGCTTATCGATTACCTCGCCCGGCAGGAAACTGCTGTCGCCGATGTTCTCAATCTCAACGCGATTCATCATCTGCGACAAGATCACCTCGATATGCTTATCGTTGATCGTTACGCTCTGGGCGCGATACACATTTTGAATTTCCGCCAGCAGATACCGCTGGAGGGCCTCTTCGCCCTTGATCCGCAAGATATCGTGCGGCACCAGCGGCCCGTCAGTCAGCGCATCGCCGGCCTGCACCTGGTCGCCGGTATGGAAGTTCAGATGCCGATCGCGCGGCACATGGTGTTCCTTTTCCATACCGCTTTCGTTGCGGATGATGATTGTCATCTTGCCGCGGCGCTTGTCGCTTTTCAATTCGATCGTACCGGAAATCTCGGCCATCGCCGCCGGGTCTTTGGGCTTGCGGGCTTCCAGAATTTCCGTCACACGCGGCAGACCGCCGGTGATGTCCTGCGTACCGCCGCCGCCGCGCGGCAGACGGGCCAAGAGCGTTCCGGCCTTGACTTCCTGGCCTTCGTTCACTTCGATACGCGCTTTGGCCGGCAGGTAATGCACGTCCAGAATCTTGCCGTTGGCGTCCTCGATCATCACCTGCGGGTGCTTGTCGCCCTTGTGCTCAATGACGACCGGACGGCCTTTCTGGCCTTTGCGCTCTTCTTCGACGCGCATTGTCTCGCCTTCGATCACATCGACCAGCCGCACCAGACCGCTCAGCTCGGCCAAAATCGGCACGCGGTGCGGGTCCCAGGTGAACAGCCGTTCGCCTTTTTTGACCTTCTGGCCGTCCTCGACCATCACATGGCCGCCGTACGGCACTTTGAAGCGTTCCAGCTCGCGGCCTTTGTCGTCCACGATGGCCATCTCACCGTTGCGCTTCAGCGAGGTACGCACGCGTTGTCCGTCGTATTCGGTCTCGACGGCGTTCATTTCAATGTACTTGGCAATGCCGTCGCGCGGCGTCTTCTGCTCGTTTTCGATCAGCGACACCGACGCGATACCGCCCGTATGGAACGTACGCATCGTCAACTGCGTGCCGGGTTCGCCGATGGACTGCGCGGCGATAATACCGACCGCAAGCCCTTCTTCCACCACGCCGCCGGTGCTCAGATCCCATCCATAGCACTTGGCGCACACGCCGACGCGGCTTTCGCACGTCAGCGGACTGCGGACGCGGATGGCGTCCAAGCCGAGCTTTTCGATCTTGTCGGCGGCCTCGTGCGAGATCACCTCGTTCTCGCGCACGATCATTTCATCGGTGATCGGGTTGCGGATATTGTCGCGGGCGGTACGGCCGACGATGATCTGCTTGAGCGGAATATCGACCGCCTCGCCCTTGTAAATCGTCGCCTTGGTGATGCCCTGCAGCGTGCCGCAATCCTGCTGACTGACCATCACATTCTGCGCCACGTCGGCCAGCTTGCGGGTCAGATAACCCGAGTCGGCGGTCTTCAGCGCCGTATCGGCCAATCCCTTGCGGGCGCCGTGTGTGGAGCTGAAGTACTCCAGCACGTTCAGACCTTCGCGGAAGTTGGACTTGATCGGCGTTTCAATGATCTCGCCGCTGGGCTTGGCCATCAACGCACGCATACCGGCCAATTGCTGAATCTGGTCGATGCTGCCGCGAGCGCCCGAGTGCCGCATCACCCACACCGGGTTCAGATACGGCTTGCCGTCGCGGGTGTCATTTTTCATCGCGTTCATCATCGCATTGGTCACTTCCACGCGGGCGTGCGTCCAGGCGTCGATGACCTGATTGTACCGCTCGCCGTCGGTCAGAATACCCGTCTGGTAGCTCTTGAGGACGCGCTCGACGCGCTTCTGGGTCTTTTCGATGATCGCCGGCTTTTCGTCCGGGATGCGCAGGTCGGTAATGCCGATGCTCATGCCCGACATCATCGCCCGCTTAAAGCCCAGCTCTTTGATATTGTCCAGCAGGTCAATCGTCGCCTTGCAACCGGCCGCCTCAAAGCAATCGGCGATCACCGTGCCCAGCCGCTTTTTGTCCATGACGCTATTATAGAACGGCATCCGCGGATCGAGAATATCGTTGAACAGACACCGCCCCGGCGTCGTTTCGACCACGCCGCCCGGCTGGGTGCCGTTTTCCCCGACAACCATCTTGCCCTGGGGCAGACGCACCTTGATGCGGGCGTGCATCCCCACGCGCTTCATATCCAGCGCCGTGATCGCCTCATTCATATCGGCGAAGATCATCCCCTCGCCCTTCTGACCGGCGGCGCTGTAGGTGATATAGAAGTTGCCCAGCACCATATCCTGCGACGGACTGAGCATCGGCGAGCCGTTGGCTGGCGAGAAAATGTTGTTAGTCGTCATAATCAGCGTATGCGCTTCGACCTGGGCCTCGATGCTCAGCGGCAGATGCACCGCCATCTGGTCGCCGTCAAAGTCGGCGTTAAAGCCGCTGCAGACCAGCGGGTGCAGCATGATCGAGTTGCCCTCGACCAGCACCGGCTCAAACGCCTGAATGCCCATACGGTGCAGCGTCGGCGCACGGTTCAAAAGCACCGGATGCTGATGGATCACTTCTTCCAGAATATCCCAGACGTGCTCTTCACGCCGCTCGAGCATGCGCTTGGCGCTCTTGATGGTGTCGGCCAGGCCGCGATCCTTGAGCTTGCGGATGATAAACGGCTGGAACAGTTCCAGCGCGATCCGCTTGGGCAGACCGCATTGATACAGTTTCAGGTGCGGACCGACCACGATCACCGATCGCGCCGAATAGTCCACGCGCTTGCCCAGCAGG
>JBFZBE010000011.1:0-4462 GCA_041308685.1 Phycisphaerae bacterium | reverse complement strand
TCGGCCGGCGGTATCCTGCGGCCATGTACCGCTGTGGCAGGCCGTGCAGGTCATCGTTTCGAAATGGATCGCCGGTATCCCTTTGTGCTGCGGCATCGGCGCTGCCAATCGGCCGGACACCGGAACAGCGGCGGCATTTTCCATATGGCAGCCCCGGCACGACAGCGTCGCCTCCGGCCCCTGCTCGGTCTCAATGCCGCGGGCTATTTTATGATCCGCCCCGTGTCGGTGGCAGTCCACACAGCGCAAGCCCGACGCCGAATGCACATCAACATCGCGCATCCACTCGTCGTGTTCAGCCACGCGCAAATCCTGCCAGGAATGACAAAAATAACACTGGCGATCCTGCGGCTTTCCGGCAATATCGAAAAAGACCTTGTTGTCCTTGTCAAACACACCGTCCAGATAGGTTGTCTTGAGTCCTTCGTCGAACTCCGGGTCAAAAAAGCTCGACAAGGACGAGGCCGTGCCGTTGATCAGCGCCTTGCCGCTGGAGGCCGCGGCCGTCCAGCGGTAATTCTGTCGTGCCGCCTGGAGCGCCGCCAAGCTGGCGTCGTGCCGCGGGTCGGCATTGTGGCAGGCCAGACAGTTAATTTCATATTTGCCGCTGATGTTCTGACGGATCGCCTGTTCCGGGTCTTCGGCGGTCATTTCGCCGTAACTGCCGCCGGGAGAATGACTGCCGAACTGGATCACCCAGTCCCACGCCGTCAAGCCGACCTGTTCGGGTTTGAATGTGCCCGGCCAATCGCGTCCCGAAACGGGTATCTGGGTGCGCGTGGCCACATCCGTCAGCACCCACGGCTGGCCGACACGGCCGGCCGGAACATCCGCCCGATGCCCGCTGAAATGCCAGCCGCCGCTGATGAGGTCATAATCATGACACTGCCCGCAGGTCGTACGCGTAGAAAACGGCTTGGCGTCTTTGTCACCGGCACGAATGGGCTTGCCGTCCGCATCGAACAGCTCCAGCAGATGCACCGGCATACTGCGGTTGCCGTCGTTGCCGTCGCCCAGCAATTTGACTTCTTCCTCAGATGCCGATAACGCCGCCGCGGCGATCCAAACAAACAATATAATCATTCGATTCAATGCAGCACTCCGTCAATCAAGTCTTTAAATCTTGAATTCTTCCGGCGTAAACGTCAACCGGCAGCCCTTTTCAATCGCTTCATTCACCTTCAGCACGGTAACTGCCGTTTCATATCCGATCTCCGCCGGGCAGTTCAGCTTGGATTTGCCGCGCACCGCGTCAAAGAAATTCACCAGATGCGGTTGGTGGTACGGCACATCCATCTTGATGGGAATGGAATACTCCGCCGGCGCGTAGGTTCCTTCCCGCACATCCAACACGGCCTCGTTGTCTTTCTTGGCTGCCGGCTTGCCTTCGACTTTTTTCAGATACCCCTTGTCCACCCACGGCTGCCACTTCTCTTCGAGAACCCAGCTTTCCCGATAGACACTGCCGCGGTTGGCCGACTCGGAGATCACCAGCGTCCCCTGATCGCCCATAAACGACTCAAAATAACCGTTGGAGCTGTTGGTCGTCGTCGTCTGGTAAAAGGCACGCACTTTGCCTTCGGCGGTTTGATACTCATACACCGCCATCGCCGCATCGTACCACTCGCGTCCGGTCCAGTAATCGGTCCCGCCGGAGGCCACAACGCTGATGGGGTTGGCGCCGAGAAACCAACTGTAAATATCGATTTGATGACTGCCCAGATCGACGATCGGCCCGCCGCCCAATCCCTTGAACCAGCGCCAGTTGCGGAACTGATGCATATCCTTGAATCCATATTTGTTCAGCGTTGCCTCGTCGATCTGACGGCCTTCCGGCCAGCCCAAATCTTCACAGGAGGCCTTGCTGCGGTTCCACTGGCCGTTGATGGTGGTCATACGTCCCAGCAGTTTGGATTCCTGAATATAGTGATCGTAGCAATACCGATAGCGCGGGTTGCTGCGGCGCTGGTGGCCGATTTGCAGCAGCTTGCCGGTTTTGCGGGCGGTTTCCACCATACGGCGGGCGCCTTCGATCGTATTGCTCATCTCTTTTTCGCAGTACACATGCAGTCCCTTCTCCAACGCTGCACAGGTGTGATCGGCATGCCAAAAATCAGGCGTCGCGACGATCACGGCATCGAGGTCTTTTTCCGTATCCAGCATCTCCTGATAATCCACATACGGCGTGCCTTTATGTCCGAGCGTCTGAAACGCATCCAGCCGGCGCGACACACGGGCAAGATTCATCTCTTTCCAGATATCGCAAACCGCGATGAAGCGAATATTGGATTCTTTACCCATCTTCAAGATCGCATCCATCAGCACCTGCCCCTGCTCGCCGGCGCCGATCAGCCCGATGTTGATCACATCGCTATCGGACTGGCCTAAGGCCGTTTGGCCGACAAACAGACCGGCACTCAGCGCCGCGGTGGAGGCGATAAATTGACGACGATTCAACCCGTTTTCCATATTCAAAAACCTTTCTTTGATCAGAATGACTTGATTTTTACGTTCCGATAGAACACTTTGGTGCCATCGCGATGATCCTGAAAACCAAGAACCCCCTCGCGCGGCAGGTCTTTATAGGCCACCTCAAACTTGTTGGCCGAACCGTCCGGATTTTGACCGACCTGCGTCCAGTTGTCAAGATTTATATCGACAATCTTATGGCCGTTAAGGAGAACAATGATCGCAGCGCCCTGCGCCGAAATCGTCATCCGATTCCACTGCCCCGCCGGGCGCACCGCATTGACCGCAGGCGCCTGAATGTCAAAAATTGCTCCGCAGATATGGCGTGAAATCTCCTTGCCATAGGAATCCTCGATCTGCACTTCCGCCCACGGCAGCCAATTATGATCACCGGCACGCAAAAACACACCGCTGTTGGTGCGCTCCTGAACCATAAAATCAAAATCAAGGATAAAATCACCGTACTTATCTTTGGTCCAGATATCCCCGCCGCCAAGCAATTCCAACACGCCGTCTTTGTGCATCCAGCTTTCGGCCTTCAAGTCGGCGTTGGACAAGTCGTTGACAAATAAGGGCTTCCAGCCGCCCGGCTTCAGTGCCGCCGCAACCGCATCAAAAAATGCGATGGACTGGCGAATTTGCGGGAGATTGTTTTCCCACGCATGCTCATATTCGATAGAAAATGTTCCCTTATACTCTTGCCGATGCAGTTCCTCCAGAACGCCTTGGATGCGTCCCTGTCCCTGACCCCAAACAACATCGTGGCCGGCCTCGATATCCACTTCCTTGATATGCACATCATGAATTCGGCCTTTGAGCAATTTCAGGCAATCGACGGGGGCCAGGCCGCTGCTCGCCCAGTGCCCGACATCCGCACATGCTCCAATCCACGGGCTTCGGCCTTTGCACATTGTCAAAATCGTCTGCGGATCCCAATAACGGCTGGGTTTGGGGTGATTGTGAATACCCAGCTTGATTTTGTACTCCTGGCAGAGCTTGTCGATCGCCTCAAACTGCTCAAACTCCGGCTCGCTGGCGATCGTTTCAATGCCCATCTCCTGAGCGAAGGCAAACAAAGCCCTCGCCTGTTTTTCATCCGTTGGAATGCCGGTCACCCCGTATGCAAAAATACCGACCGAGGCATCCTGCAGCTTGGCCTTCACGGCCGCACGCAATTCCGCTGACATCTCCGGCCCGAAGACATCTTCGACGTCCGGACTGATACGCTGGCCGGGAAAGGCCTGTATCCAGCTTAGCCCCAGCGACCGCGTCTTGTCGATCGCCTCAAACAGCGTAAAGCGGTTGAACGACCACGTCTGCACGCCCAGCCGCCAGCCCTCATAGACATCCGTCGAAGGATGGCTTTGCGGGGCTGACTTGGCGGCACAGCACGCATCGGCCGCCGCACAATATGAGTTAATGGCCAAAGAACACATCAAGAATAATCCTATTACGCAAGTCCATTTCATTGTCTTTCTCCGGTTAAAGTGTCCAACCTTCACGATACGGCGGGTTGATGTATTTGTCCAGTTCAGGAATATTGGTACATTTCATATTATCCCCATCCCAAAGGATCCTCTCGCCGGGACGGTACAGACACAGATTGCCCATCAGCACCATCTCGGTAAAAGGTCCGGAATAGTCAAAAGAAGAGGTCGTCTGACCGATTCCTTTACAGGCCTGGACCCAGTTCATTTCATGGCTGGTTTGAATGCGCGGCAGCGTCGGCTCCGGCTTTTTATACTCCCGCATCCGCGACATCGGCAGCAGTTCCGGACGAAATCCGTAGCAGCCGCACATCAGCTTGCCTTTATCGCCGATAAAAATAACACCGCCGTCATTGTCGCCCATCCGCCGCCCTTCTTCCAATTCTTCAGGGCGATCCGGCAGCAAACCACCGTCATACCAGTTGACCCGAACCGGCGGCATTCCTTCCCGTGCGGGATAGTCCAGATGAATCTTGCAGCTTTGGGGATAGGACTCTGAAAGCCCG
>JBFZBE010000010.1:0-6499 GCA_041308685.1 Phycisphaerae bacterium | reverse complement strand
TTTTTGGGCTGATGCGGAGCATACTGCATACTGTAGGACGCACCGGACTCCCCATAGGGCGGGGTCATCACCCATGCCATTTGCGCCATAACGCCTTTGTTGCGGGCATTGGTGGCCAGGTCGACCATATTGGTGCGCTGATTGTCCTCGGTCCTCGGACTTGACCCTTCATTACTGGGCCACACGCCGCCGCCTTTGAAGCCGCACTCGCCGCTAATAACCGTCGCGTTGTGGTAGGCGGCGCGCGCCTTATCCACCCAGCCGGCCAGTTGGTTCGGCGTATCATACGACTGCACATCGGGATAAAAATGCAGACTGAGGTAATCTACGCGGCGGCCCTGAAGCTGAGTAGCCCACCAGGTTACAAAGTCGCTGATGCCGTCGCCCTGCTTAAACGAGATCGAAAGCAGACGTTTGCCTTTGGGAACCGGCACATTGTCGATGCAATAGCGAACATAGTCGATGATATTGGGTGTCAGATGATAAACTTCGTTTTGGTAGTCATAGGCAAAAACCACCTGTCTGGCCTTGGTATGGGTTTCGATGGCATTGATATATACCGACATCCAGTCTTTGGTGCGCGACTGAATCTGGGACAGCGTCAGCCCGGCACCCGCCAGATGCCCGTCATGATAGAAGGAGTTGTGAAACGCAAACAGCACACGCACCTTATGATCATAGGCGACCGTGCCCAGCCAATCGGCGATATTGTCGGCAATTTGATACAGTTCGTTACTGAAAACCCACTTATTGGCGCCGCTTTGATTGTTGTCTATATACGTCCCGTGCGTCCAGACGTTAAACCGGATGGTCGTACCCTTGAAACTGGACGCCATGGCCACATCCTGCTCCAGCCGCGCCTGGACCCAGTCACGATTGTAATTGGCGTCGGTGAACCAGTTCACATGATCCGGAAGGATGTTAAAACCGAATTGGAAATCCGGCTTCCACTGCGTCGTTACGGACGTCCACGACAGCGCGGTACCGCCCTGCTTGAGCGTCATGACGTACCAGTTCGGCGTTTGGATGCCGGAATAGACGACACTGGTCCCGCTGCCGCTGTAAATCTGCTCTTCTGCGCCGCCATTGACCGAAACCGTCACTTGAACCGTGCCCGACACGCCCGACCAACTGATCGTCGAGCTGGTGGTCTGTGTCGGATCGAGTGAAACATGGAACGGATTGGCCGAAATGACGGCCGCCTGAATCGCACCGGCCAGGCCAAACAGCAAAACACTGATTGCAAACAACTTAAAAGACTTCATGGCAAATCATTCATAACAAATTTACTCTGTTTTTCGAAGCGTTACCCAAAACTTGATGTGCCGGTCGTTGTGCGCCATCGCTTCGACATTTAAATCCATCCGCAGCAGCAGAACGCGGCCGTCAATAATCTTGGCCCACAGGCCGTTGGTTTCGGCGACCTGCCAGCCGTCAAACGCCCCCCACTCGGCCACCCCAAACGGCATACTGTAAAAACTCTGCAGCGTGTAGGTGTAGGTGCGCCGGTCGCCGATTCGCGTGTGTGCCCAGTCCACCAGCGTCGGAGCCGAAAATTCTACAGGATAGGGCTTGTTGTACGGCACGTCATATTGCGCTTTGTAGTTGAGAATCTGTTGCGGCAGAACATCCGGATGCACAAACGTCAACTGGCATTCGTTGTCATAATGAAACAGCGTATCGGGGAAATGGCCGGCCGGGCCGAAGCCGCCGTGCCGGACGCCCCGCGGGATCGGGTCGGCATACCAGACGATCGACCCGTGATGCTTATCGGTCAGCAGCAGCGTCGAGGGGATCGTTTTTTCTTTGGCGGCCTGCTTGTATTCGGCGACGGCCTCCGGCAGCGTAGTGATGGTCGCGCCGCTGTTTTTGATATACCGCAGCTGCAGCCGCATGATCTGATACATTGATTCGGACATTTCCTTATCGGCGCCTTCGGCTGAATGGGTATCGCCCGGGGCGATATACGGCCCGCCGGCTTCTTCGTGGAGACAGAAATACAGCCGGTCGTTCCAGGGCAGATTGGCCATCCATTCGTCAAACATCGTCTGGAAAAAGGTAATATCCGACCCGCGATCCAGTGTCTTGGAGCGGACGAATTCAATCGGATCGACGCCGAAATTGATGGCGTTTTTCAGATGAAAGGACTTGTGCAGGTCGCGCACCGTCCACGGGGCGCCGACCACCTGGCCGATGCCGGCCGGCGGCACGAACGGCGTCTTGGGCGACAGGTAAAACAATCCCCACGGCACGCCGTAATGCGTAATCCCGTCGATGCCGATCTGCTGATCGCAATAGCCCCAGATGCCCTCGATGCCGTCTTTTTGCATCTGGGCTTCATCGATGGAGTCGGGACGTGCGCCGGCGATCATATTCAATTTTGCCCAGGGGAAACTGCTCCGCCAATCGTCGATAGATTCTTCACCTTTCAGCATAATCAGCTCATCACCGAACTGCTCGGCAAACCGGTCAAGCGACTCTTTTTGGGCCAGAGCGGTCTTGTAATGCAAGATCCAGGAGACTGGAAAACCCTCTTCATGGACGAATTTGGCCATTTCAAGCATCGCCTCGGGTCTGCTGACCCATTGAGAAACCGTAAAAGCGGCAATCATCTTTCGAGGGTCTTTGGGGTTTTTAAAGGAAGCCGGTATCTCAAATGAAGGGCGGGTTGACGCAGGCACCGTCGGCTCGACAGCCGCAGAGCAGACCTGTACCCCAGCGAAACAAACAACCAGAAAACATCGATACAAATAAGACATTTCTAAAACTCCTCTTTAAAATCATAACTCATATATTTATTTTGTACTCATTCTCAATTTTGTGCTAACCGGGCATTTGCTTTTTTAATTTCCGCGAGCATATATTCCCGATTGTTGTCAGGGGTAATATTCCATTCGCCGTCCTGCGGCGAAAAGTCATACACCCAGGCAGCCGAAAGCTGGATTCGGCTGGCAACAATCGCATCAATCATCTCGGTAAACAGCACAGACGGTTTGACCGATGTCGTTTTTTCAGATGCACCGAATTCGCCGATAAACAGCGGTTTTTGGGCCTTTTTGGCGCTGGCAGCACAAAACGCAACAAAATCTTGAATAGAGGCCTTATTCTGAAAATAGGTTTTCCGATGCTCCTCATACAGATGAATGGAAAGCATATCGATCAATTCGGGGCTATCGCCGCGAAAGACAACGTCCCACTGTTCAGAAGTATCCATTTCCCCCCATTCGGTGTTAAGCACCATCGTATTGTAGGCACAGGGTCGAGGAGCTGAATCACCGGTACAAATTACACGTGATTTATCTATTTTCCGAATCGCCTTGGCGAATTCACGATAGGCCTGCCGAATATCTCTACGCCGTATGTAATCGCGAATGGTTCGCGATGCAGGCGTTCCCATTTCCGGCACAATATGAGCCATCCCTCCCTGTCGGTCGGGGTGGTCGGCAAACAGCATATATTCATTCCCGAACTCCCACGCCCAGATTGCCGGGCTGTCTTTGTAACGGCGGACAACTTCGGACGTAAAATCACGAATAAAAGCGTTGGTCTTGCTGAACGGATCGCCCAGTGCATCCATCGGCTCGCCGGAAAGGTCGGCCGGCGCCGAATAGAGCCAAAAGAACGACGGAATTAGCCCTATTCCCATTCGTTCAGCATCGGTGACAAACTGATCCAATCGCTGGAAATAAGTCTCTTTGTCATTTAAACAATACTTTTTCCAATCATTCGGCCAAAACCCTGCAAGCCGAAAACGAATAAAACGAATCTCATATGAAACAAGATGCTCAAACCCCTTCTGATAGCTGCGGTCGTCCGGGTCGGTCATATACCGCACAAAGGCATCGTGGTAATTGATGCCGATGCCGTAGTAAGGCTTACCGTCTTTGAGCAGCACCCCTTTTTTGACATACAGTCCGGGCGTATTCACCGTTTCATCCGCCGCCGCCATCGCTCCCTCAGAAACCAGTACCATCAAGACTATTATACACCACGTTTTGTTCACCTCTGCAATCCTTTCTAACTATTCAATGGTTGTTCATTTTGCTGCCGCTGATTCAGCTGCTCGCGAATCGCTCGAACCCGCTGTTCACTGAGCGGATAAAACAGCGTCAATCCAAACGCCAGCCCGAAAAAGCATGTCGGAATCACCATATAAAGCACACGGAGCCGGAAAATCGATTCCGATGTCGGCGCCGGCGATGACGCGTCGTACCCGCAAAGATTCAAAATATACCCGCTCAGAATCAGTGTAACCGTAATAGCCGCCTTGCACATAAAACTGAACGCTGCGCCATAAGCCCCCTCGCGGCGCAGCCCGGTGGCCTGTTCATCCACATCGCAGATATCGGCGATCATCGAAGCGGACAATATCCACACACACGAAAGCCCCGGCGCAATCAGAAAGAAGAAGACAAGCTGAAGATACGGAAAAGCTGGGTTGTACAGCACCCAGCTTGTCAGAAACGCAAGCCCCACCATCCCCTCGGCCAGCAGCAATGTGTTTTTTTTGCCCAGCCGCCGCGACAAATAGGAAATCACCGGAATCAGCACAATCCCGGACGCCTGAAAGATCAGATTGCTCCAGACATCCAGCATCGACACCGCTTCTTTGTTGCCGCCGAAAACATAATACACATTGATATAACCGCCGAACCGCTGCACAAGAAACAGCCCCATCAAAATCAGAAAAACCACCATCAGAATCAAAAGAAACGGACGGTTTTGGAAGGTCTGCAAAAAGGCGTCTTTGACCGCGATCTTGGGCTGCTGCTGGACGCGTGTTTTCTCGCGGCACAGCAGCGGCATCAGACCGGAAACAACGATCAATATCCCAAACAGCAGCGCTACCTTGTGAATCCCTTTCGTATCGTCACCGTCGCCGAAATAAAACGCCAATTTCCACATAAAGCCCAGCACGATACCGCCCAGCGCCGCCAGAAACACGCGATAGGCCTGCACCTGCGTGCGTTCGTGATAGTCCTCGGTCAGCTCAAGCCCAAAAGCCGACCACGGCACGGTAAAAACCGTGTACGCCAGATAATACAGAATGGCCGTAATCAGCAAAAACGCCGTCAGTCCGGTTTGCCCCAGCCCAGCCGGCGGCGACCACATCAATACAAACAGCAGCCCCGACAGCAGCGCACCGGCGGCAACATATGGCCGGCGACGTCCGAAGCGACTGCGCGTATTGTCCGACAACGCCCCCATCAAAGGGTCAGAGATCGCGTCCACAATCCGGGGAATCGCCATCACCCACCCCAACACCGACGGATTGACGCCAAAACCCATTGTATAGACCTTGTCGGCGATATTGGCGATGGAATTGGTCATAAAATGATCGGTTATTGCTCCAAGTCCCCAGGCAATTTTTTGTGACTTGCCAAGTTTTGGCGCCTGATCTGGCGGCAGTGAACCGGGTGTATTGTTAGTCTTCAATGGTAGCCCTTTAATAGATAGTCTATCGCGTCACAGCAACAGCAGCCGCCCAGCATCAATAATAATTAATGAAGCAGCAGTCCAAGATTATACTTTTTGCGATACACAGAAGGCCGCATACCTGTTTCCCGCTCAAAATAACGACCAACATTTTCACTGCTGGGGAAATTCAACTCCACCGCAATCTGGGGAATTGATAAGTTCGTTTCCAAAAGCATCTGAGCAAAACGGTCCGCCCTTACGCGACGTATTTCACTCAGCGCACTGCGATGCAGATACTTGTTAAATTTCTCTTCCAGACTTCTTCGTGAAATACATGCAGCCTCAACAACATCATTAACAGAAATTGGCCGATGCGAATTTTGTTTGATAAAATTCAATGCACGCGCCAAATCGGGGTTTTCGACGCACAATATATCCGAAGATTGGCGGGTTACAACATACATCGGCCTAACAATAATCTGCTGTCCGGAAGGTTTTTCCAGGCCGTTCATCAATTTTTCCAGTAGCTCTGCCGCTTCATAGCCGGCCGGACAGGTATTCATTGCGATACTGGATAATTTGGGATTGGTAATATCGCATAGCGGCAAATCATTATCAACACCCAAAATCGCCACTTGTTCAGGCACCAGCCGATCCGCCATTCGGCACGCCTCGGCAACATGCTGGCCGCGAAGATCACAACACACCATAATACCTACCGGCGTTGGCAGTGAACGAACCCAGGACGCCATATGATCAATTTCTTTTTGCCAGAAATCATACGACTTCGCCCCGCGCCCTTCGTAGATATTAACACTGAAACCTCTTTTCGCTAAATGCCGCTGAAAACCTTTCATTCGCTCCAACGACCAGTGTTCCTTATTGAAGCCGCAGAAAGCGAATTTCGTAAATCCCTGATCCAGAAAATACTGTGCGGCCATCTGGCCGGTCGCGTCATAATCACTGATAACACAAGGCTGATCCTTTATCAAATAAGAATCACTGACCACAATCAAAGGAATACCAGACTTGATGATTACACCAACCTGTTTTTCCTCACGAGTGATGATACCCTGCACAC
>JBFZBE010000009.1:0-7643 GCA_041308685.1 Phycisphaerae bacterium | reverse complement strand
AAAGAAAATGGCCGAGGCGTTTATGCGTGTAGGCAAGGACGGAGAAATAACCAACGAAGAAGTCAAGAGTTTGGATACGACCGTCGATTATGTCGAGGGGATGCAGTTTGACCGCGGGTTCCTGTCGCCGCACTTTGTGACCAACGCGGACACAATGGTGTGCGAGATGGAAAAGCCGTTCATTCTGGTATTCGAAGAAAAAATCAGCAATATTGCTAAGCTCGTACCGCTGCTGGAAGCCGTTGCCAAAGTCAAACGTCCGCTGCTGATCATCGCCGAGGATGTCGAAGGCGAGGCGCTGGCGACACTGGTGGTCAACAAGCTGCGCGGCATTCTCAATGTCGCGGCCGTGAAAGCCCCCGGTTACGGCGACCGCCGCAAAGCGATGCTCGAAGACATCGCCGTACTGACCGGCGCGGAGCCGATCTTCAAGGATTTGGGCATTGAGCTGGACAAAGTAACGCTGTCCCAGCTCGGTCAGGCCAAGAAGGTCAACATCGACAACGACAACACCGTTATTATCGAAGGCGCAGGCAAGACGGCGGCCATTCAGGGACGCATCGGCCAGATTCGCGCCGAGATCGACATCACCACCAGCGACTATGACCGCGAAAAACTGCAGGAACGTCTGGCCAAACTGACCGGCGGCGTGGCCCGCATCAATGTCGGCGCCGGCAGCGAGGCGGAAATGAAAGAAAAGAAAGCCCGCATCGAGGACGCTCTGCACGCAACCCGAGCAGCCATCGAAGAAGGCATCGTGGCCGGCGGCGGCGTGGCGCTGGTGCGCTGCATCGAGGCGGTCAATGCCCTGAGGCTTTCCGGCGATGAAAAGACTGGTGCAGCCATTGTGGCCAATGCCCTGCGGATGCCCTGCTACTGCATCGCCGATAATGCCGGCGCTGTGGGCAACGTGGTGGTCAACAAGGTCGCACAGGGAACCGGCGGTTTTGGCTACAACGCCGACAAGGACAAATACGAAGACCTCATCGAGGTCGGTGTGATCGATCCGGTCAAGGTAACGCGCATCGCGCTGCAGAACGCCGCGTCCGTAGCGGGTCTGTTGCTAACGACCGACTGCATCGTAACCGAAAAGCCCAAGAAAGACAAAGCGGCTCCGATGCCCGGCGACGATGAAATGGATATGATGTAATTGCCGCGTGTGCGATACATCCGGTAAAACCAATAAATAACGATAAAGATAAAACGTTGACAGGAGATATAGAGTTATGAAACTGATACCCCTTGAAGATCGCATTGTTGTCAAACCGCAGGACGCAGAAGAAAAGACCGCCGGCGGGATTTTGCTGCCGGACGCCGCCCGTGAAAAACCGCTGATGGGCAAGGTTATCGCCGTCGGCGAAGGCAAAAAGCTCGACAGCGGCAAAGTGGCCGCGATGAGCGTCAAGAAGAACGACATTGTGCTGTATGGCAAGTACAGCGGCAGCGACGTGCAGATTGACGGCGAGGATTACAAAATCCTCCGCGAAAACGAAGTGCTCGGTATCGTCGAAAAGTAAGGTTTAACCACAACAGCCAACGACTTACAAAGTCGAAAGGATACGAATATGGCAAAACAAATGATGTTTCAGGAAACCGCACGGGCGCACCTGAAGGACGGTCTGAGCCAGTTGGCCGCGGCCGTCAAGGTTACGCTGGGGCCGACCGGGCGCAACGTGCTGCTGCACAAGAGCTTCGGCTCGCCGAAGATCACCAAAGACGGCGTATCGGTCAGCAAAGAGATCGAACTGCCCGAACCGTTCAAGAATATCGGCGCCAAGATGGTCAACCAGGTTGCCAGCAAAACCAGCGACATCGTCGGCGACGGCACGACCACCGCGACGGTGCTGGCCGAGGCGATCTACAATGAAGGCCTCAAATATGTAACCGCCGGCGTCAACCCCGTTGCACTGCAGCGCGGCATCAGCAAGGCCGCCGAGGCGGCGATAGAGTTTATCAACTCGGCCGCCAAGCCCGTCAAAGGCCATGATGACATCGCCAAGGTGGCCGCCATCAGCGCCAACAACAACCCGGAAGTCGGGCAGATTCTGGCCGACGCGATGGACAAGGTCGGCAAAGAAGGCGTCATCGAGGTCGAAGAAGGCAAGGGTATGGAAACCGAGCTGACCGTCGTCGAAGGCATGCAGTTTGACAAGGGCTATCAGTCGCCGTACTTTATGACCAACCCGGATTCGCTGGAATGCGTGCTGGAAGACGCCTATATTCTGCTGCACGAAAAGAAGATCAGCAACCTGCGCGAGATGCTGCCGCTGCTGGAAAAAACAGCGCAGATTTCCGCTCCGCTGGTGATTATCTCCGAAGAAGTCGAAGGCGAGGCGCTGGCGGCACTGGTCATTAACCGCCTGCAGGGCGTGCTGAAGGTCTGTGCGGTCAAGGCCCCCGGCTTCGGCGACCGCCGCAAGGCGATGATGCAGGATATCGCCATCCTGACCGGCGGCGAGGTCATCACGGAAGATTTGGGCGTCAAGCTCGAAAAGATCGAACTGTCCCAGCTCGGTCAGGCCAAGAAGATCGTCGTCGGCAAAGAGCTGACCACCATCATCGAAGGCGCCGGCAAAAAGAAAGACATCAAAGCACGGTGTGATCAAATCCGCGGCCAGATCGAAAAAACCACCAGCGACTATGACCGTGAAAAGCTGCATGAACGCTTAGCCAAACTGACCGGCGGCGTGGCGGTCATCAAGGCCGGCGCTCCGACCGAGTCGGAGATGAAAGAGCGTAAAGACCTGCTGGACGACGCCCTGCACGCGACCAAAGCGGCGGCACAGGAAGGCATCATCCCCGGCGGCGGCGTGATCTTTCTGCGGGCAATCGCCGCAGTGGAAACCGCCAAGGCCAAGGCCAAAGGCGACGAAAAGATCGGCTATGACATTCTGATCGGTGCGCTGAAAGCCCCGACCTGTCAGATCGTCGATAACGGCGGCGGACACGGCGACGTGGTGGTGGCCGAACTGCTCGAAAAGAGCGGCAACATCGGCTATAACGCAAATACCGGCGAATATGAAGATATGGTCAAGGCCGGCATTATCGACCCGGCCAAGGTCGCCCGCTGTGCGCTGCAGAACGCCGCGTCGGTGGCCGGCCTGATGCTGACGACCAATGTGGTCATCACCAGCGTCAAAGACGACGACAAGAAGAATGTTGTCCACGGCGCCGTTTGCTAAGTCAGAAGACAGAAGATAGAGTCAGGGGCGACAATGCGTTCGCCCCTGCTCTTTGAATAATCAGTAGTCAATAATCATTAGTCAATAGTCAATACCTATGGCCAAACGCGATTACTATGACGTGCTTGGAGTGGACAAGAAGGCCTCCGCCGATGACATCAAGCGTGCGTATCGCAAGTTGGCCATCAAGTACCACCCCGACAAAAACCCCGGCGACAAAGAAGCCGAGGATAAATTCAAAGAGTGCGCCGAGGCGTATGAAGTCCTCAGCGACGCCGAGAAACGCCAGCGGTATGACCAGTTCGGCCACGACGGTCTGCGCGGCGCGGGCGTGCACGACTATTCGCACATGAACGTTAACGATATCGGCGACATCTTCGGCGATATCTTTGGCGATATTTTCGGCGGCGGACGACGTTCCGGCCGGCGCAGCAGCCCCAATGCCCCGTCACGCGGCTACGATCTGGAAACGGCCGTGGAACTGACGCTGGAGGATGTATCGCGCGGGACGGAAAAGACCATTGAATTCACGCGGCAGGATGTCTGTGCCGACTGCTCCGGCAGCGGCGTCGCACAGGGCAAATCGCCTGTCCGCTGCAACACCTGCGGCGGCAGCGGCCAGGTGCAGCGCGCCGGGCTGGGCGGATTTTTCCAAATGGTCTCGACCTGTCCACAGTGTCAGGGCGCAGGTCAGATCATCACCGACCCGTGCCGCAAATGCCGCGGCAAAGGCACACTGCCGAAAAAACGCACGTTGTCCGTCAAGATTCCCGCCGGCGTTCACGAAGGTCAGGGCATTCGTGTGTCCGGCGAGGGCGAACCCGGCCGAAACGGCGGCCCGCGCGGCGATCTGTACTGCTATGTCCGCATCAAGGCGCACCCATTCCTGATGCGGGACGGATCGAACCTGATCGTTACCGTGCCGCTGAGCTTTTCGGCCTTGGCTCTGGGCGCATCGATCGATGTGCCGACGCTGGACGGCACGCGGCAGCTTCGCATCCCGGCCGGCACACAGCACGGCAGCGTGCTGCGGATTCGCGGACAGGGACTTCCCGACTTGCGCTATGGCAACAAGGGCGATTTGCTGGTGCAGGTGGCCGTCGAGATTCCCAAACGGCTGACCAGCCAGCAGGAACAATTGCTGCGCGACTACGCCAAGACCGAGGAAAGTCAGAGCGGCTCGGACAGCAGGAGCTTCTTTGACCGCATCAAACAGCATTTTGGAAACAGTAAGTAAATTGGGCATGTATTATGAGTTTCAAAGATAAAAAAGCTGAACAGCACATTCACGAGCTGGAAGAGCAGATCAAGCAGCTTACTGCCGAAAAGCAGGAGCTGACCGACAAACTCCAGCGGCTCAGCGCCGACTATGCCAACTATCAGCGGCGCGTGCCGCGGCAGGTGGCCGATTCGGTCGCATACGAAAAGCGGTCGCTGGTGCGGGCACTGATTCCGTCGCTGGATAATTTTGAGCATGCCTTTACCGGATTTGCCGAGGCACAGAACGACCCGACGGCCAAAAAGGTGGTCGATGGTATGCGGCTGATCTTTGAACATCTGCTGGATGCGATTAAGACGCTGGGCGTTGAGAAGGTTGTTTCTGTCGGCCAGCCGTTTGACCCGCAGCGACACGAGGCGATGATGCAGCGGTGCGAACCGGACAAAGACAACAACATCGTGTTGGAAGAGTACCTGCCCTGCTATCTGCTGGCCGGCGATCCGCTGCGGCCGGCCAAGGTCATCGTCAATAAACTGCCCGAACCGGCTCCGTCAGAACCTCTGCCCGAAGTCGACACCGCCGAAGAAACCACCGACACCGAAGCGGAGGGACAATAATGCCGACCTATGATTATAAATGCGACGCCTGCGGGCATACGTTTGAGCAGTTTCAGTCCATCACGGCCAACCCGCTGAAAAAATGCCCCGACTGCGGCAAGAGCAAGCTCAAGCGGCTGATGGGCACCGGCGCCGGGCTGATCTTCAAAGGTGCCGGCTTCTACCAGACCGACTACCGCTCCGAGGGCTACAAAAAGGCCGCCGAGAGCGAAAAGCCCTCAACCGAAACAAAATCCGCTGACAAGACAGATTCCGCCCCCGCCGCCAAGGCCGAAACAAAAACAGAAACCAAAACGGATTCTTCGCCCAAAAAATTGTCCAAGCCGAAAAAAGAATAATAGCCGTCATTCGTCAGTTTTTACAGGGTCATATAGTGCCGCCGCTGGGAAGGTGAGAACTTTTCGATGGCGTAGCGCAGCATTGTCCGCGGCATTCGGGCGGCGTGGGCATCGAGAAACGTTTTTTCGGCGGCGCTGTCGCGTTTGCCGATCTCCCGCAGCATCCATCCGACGGCCTTGTGAATCAAATCGTGCGGGTCGCCGCGCAGTATGCGGGCGATCTTCAAGGCATCGTCAAATTGGTTTTGACGAATGAAGGCAAAGGTCGCCAGCATCGCGATCCGCCGCTGCCACAGGCACTCGGAGACCGCCATCGCATACAGTTGCGATTTGTCCTTGTCCGCAAGATACGCCCCGACGATATGCGGCGCAGACACATCCACCAAATCCCAGTTGTTGATATATTGTGTGTGCCGAAGATACATCGCGTAGACCGCCGCCCTGCCGTCCTGATCCGACCGTTCAAACCGCCGCACCATCGCCAGCAGGGCAAACAGCCGTTCTTCGTGCCAGCTTGACCGCAGCAGCTTGCGCAGCTCGGACAGCGCGATCGCAGGATGCGCTTTGACCTGCGCCCGCAGCACCGGTACGCGAATGCCCAGAAACCGGTCGCCCTGGCCGTATTGCCCCTTACCGGTCTTGAAGAATCGCCCAAGAAATTCAGCATCCGAGGGGCTGCCAAGACCGTGCAGCAGTGCACTAATCTGTTGTGCCGCAGGGGCTTTCATCACACTATCGTTTTTCTGACTGCAAGGCGGTTTGTTCGTTTGTCAGCGGCTGCGGGAAGCTGTCAAAGCCCAGCAGCGCCGCAATGCGTTTGGGAATGTCCGTATTGTCCAGCACACCGGCAAAGCGGGCTGCGCCGGGGCCGAAGGCGTACAGCGGCACATCGGCGGCGGTGTGGCCTTTGGATTGCCAGTCGGCGGCGATGCGGTTGTCCTTGTCGCGTTTGAGAAGCAGGCCGCCGGTCTCATGGTCGGCAGTAACAAGCACCAGCGTCTTTTTGTCGCGGCGGGCAAACTCCACTGCTTGCCGTACCGCCAGATCGAACAGCAGCGTCTGACGGACGGCGTTGTCGGCGTCGTTGGCATGGCCGGCCCAGTCGATCTGGCTGCCTTCGATCATCAGCATAAACCGCGGCGCGGGGGCAAACCAGTCGATGGACTTTGCGTTCAGCAGTGCAATCGCGGTGCGCGCCATCGCATCCAGCGGCGGTTCGGGCGCAACGGTCGTCATCGCATCCTCGGCAAACAATCCAATCGCCGGCGCGGGCTTTAACGCGGCCATCTGTTCGGCGGTATAGGCGATTTGATAGCCGGCGGCGCGAGCTTCTTCAAGCAGATCGCGGCCGTCGGCACGGCTGCCGCGCGGTGCGGCCAGCCAGTGCTTGCGGCCGCCGCCGAAGAGAATATCCACGCGCGACGCCAACAGGCCGGACGCAATATCGGCTTCCTGTCCGCGGCTGTCCACAGTTGCGGCAAAACCGGCCGGTGTAGCGTGAGTGATGGTCGAGGTGACCGCAAGGCCGGTACGAAACCCTTTGCTGCGGGCGATACGCATTAAACTTTTCCAGCCGACGCCATCGGGCGCAATGCCGATACGGCCATTGTTGGTCTTTATGCCGCAGGCCATCGCGGTGGACGCCGCCGCCGAATCGGTAATCAAGCTGTCTGCCGAGTATGTCCGCACGATGCCGACGACCGGCAGTTGCTCCATAAATAGCTTGCCGTCGGCGCCGACGGCGCGATGCCGCGCCAGTGCAACGTGATTATGCCCCATCCCATCGCCGATCAACAGAATGACGCTGCGGGGTTTTCCTTCCATCGACGGCAATGGTTTGTTTTGCTCGGACGGTTGATAAAACGCAATATCTGCCGCATCATGGCCGGCTTCGGGCGTCGGATACACCCAGGCGGCATCCTCTGCCGCTGCACAGCCGGCAAAAAGAATCGCAAACGCAAGGATACAAACACGCTTATTCTGCATTGACCGCCTCACAGACGCTCATTGAGCAGTTTGATCTCACTGTTTTTGTCCCAATACGCAACCGACATCAGCGGCGTGTGTTTGATATGGGGATACAACATCGCCTTGCCGTCGATCTTGGTTTCTTTGATGAGCTTGAGTACGTCGATGGCGTTGTCCAGCGAACCGACTGCGGCGACATAGTTGCCCGGGTCGATGTCGTGGTTGTGAATGGCCGTAAGTGTCGCGGCCATATCGGACGGTTCACCCCCGCTGGATCCGACGAATTTGATCTCCTGATAATGCACCTTCAATGCGTCCA
>JBFZBE010000008.1:0-3008 GCA_041308685.1 Phycisphaerae bacterium | reverse complement strand
AAGCGTCTTCGGCGTACACCTCGATCACATCATTGCCTGACATATTGGTCGTTGTGTAGGTTTCCCGCGTCGTATGCAGCAAGCTGCCGTTTTTGTGGACACGGTATTGATGGATGCCGTAGTTGTCGCGGGCGGGCTTCCAGGAAAAGACCCAGTTGTTCGATCCCATGTCCCGCACCGGCCACAGGTCGCCGGGCGCGGTCGGCCGCACCGTGTCGGTTTTTCCGATGACATAAATCATCGGATCGCCTGAACTGCTGAAATTGATCGTTACTTCGCTGCCGCTGATCGAGTGGCTCGGCGTGCCGAAGCCGCTGGCATGCACCTGACGGACGGCCTGGATGGGGATATAGCTGGGAACAGAGACCTTGACTTCGCCGGAGACAGAGCTGATTGTAATGCTCGGGCTCCACCAAGTGCCGCTGTAACTGATTCTGTCGTTGAGCAGCACAAGAACCACCGCTTCCTCGGAGTCGATGATTCGGCCCTTGACATTAGTGGTGCTTCGCCACGGCTGTCCGACCCGCGGTTCGCCGTAAACCAGCAGTTCGCGAATCTGATTGAGCTGTTTGGCGCAATCCTCGGCGGCCAGGAACTGCGTTTGATGGGAACTTTCATAACCGGCACCGTATTTGAACCATTTGATGCCCTTGGCGCCGGACATGATGTTGGCCCAGAACTGATACTTGACCTGCCAGTTCTTGGGCTGCGTGCCCCATGTCCCTGAGGCAGCCAGCTGCGTCCAGTTGTACATCGGCCGCGGCTCGGTATTCCACTTGAGCTGTTCGGCGTAGTCGTAACTTTCATCAAAGTAAGCATAACGGGTGACCCATGTATTCGGTATCACATTGGGAGCGTTGAATGCACAGTAGTGATCCTGAGCGGCGATATCGGAGATCGTCCCGAATTCGCCGAAATAGCGCTGGGCATGCAGGTTCAGCAGCGTCGGCTTGCTGCCGCCGTTCTGCCAGTAATCCTGATTCCAGTTTTTGCACTGATTGGACGAATAATCGCCTTCCGGCTCGTCGCGAATGTACCAGAACCGAACGGCCGGATTGTTGGTATTCTGCTGGACAAACGCGGTATCGATGCCGCTGGACTGGGTAACCATCACCATGGATTTCAGACCGTAATATTGCCAGGCCCAATTGGCTTGATGGATATCGCCGCCGTTGTAGTTGGTGTTGATTTGAAGACGGCTGGCCGCCTGCATCGCGTCGTGATTGTACCACAGATCCGAACCCCAGTTGCCCACGACGAAGTCCGGCTCGAAAATCATAATCGGGTAGTTGGTCCAGTACCCGGCGGTCGTGCCGATCCGCAGGACGTGCCGTTTTCCAACCACCAGCGGCTGAGCAAAGGAAACTTTTATGATTTTCACCTGGCCGGCGCCGATCCAGTTTCCCCCGACATACGCGGTCTGGCTGTTGACGTTGGCCGCGTCAAACAGCACGTTGTCCAGCGTCCAGCCGGTATCGCTGCTGTTGTTGCGCAGAAAAATATACAGCGTCTGCATATCCGCGCTGGGAACCACATGGGCAATCCGGATCAGCGGGCTGTCCAGATAGCCATAGGTGCGGTAAATGCTCTGGCCGGACGTGAAATTGACCTGAACACTGACCGACGATCCCTGCTGCAGCGGAGCGCCGTTGGCCTTAAACGACAGCGTGATCATTTCTCCGTTCGGTATAGTCCATTGCGTCGGCTGCCACCATCTCAGCGTCCCGTTGCTGACCAGCGTGTCGGCGTTGGTCCCGTTCAGCAGCACGCTGGAGATGGTTTGCGCCGTTCCGGAATAATTGTGGATGAACATATACATGGTTCCTCCATAGTCAAAACGCGACCCCTCTTTGCTGGCGTACGCCCCGCCGCCGGTAAAGGCATGAAAGGAAAAAGCAGTTCCGAAATCGGCAAAGGCAGGACTGAACACAGACAACCCCATCACCCCTAAACACACCCACAACCTCGACTTGCACATCAGACTCCTCCGTAAGAAATCACTAAAAGACAGCACATCATGCACGCTGCATGATCAGCGCCGATAAACGTCTTGGCGTACGGCGGGGTGCCAGACTCCGCGTTTTGTTGATGAGACAGGGCGCATAACGATGGAGTATAACCACAGAATTCCGCCACCATACAGTTTTTTATTATTATAGGTGTTTTTACGGATGCAGGGAATCTCATTTTGCGTAAAAATTAAATCTTTTTGCGCAGAACTTTTGATGGCGTTGACTTTCCGCCGCGCCAGACGTCCGCCGCGTTGACTTTTTGGCTCGGCGTGCTAAAATGCCCGCCGCGGATTGAATATGCTGTTGTTTTAGCCAAAACCTTTGATGGAATTGAGAACCGCCCGATGAACGGAACGTCAAAACCCCAACTGCTGGCGCCGGCCGGCACGCTGGAAAAGCTTAAATGGGCGGTCGCCTATGGGGCGGATGCGGTCTATTTCGGGCTGGAGTTCGGCTCGCTGCGGAGCTTTGCGGGCAATTTCACACTCGATGACGCCCGCCAGGGCCTGCGCTATCTGCACGAGCGGGGCAAGAAAGGGTATGTTACGCTCAATATCTATCCGTTCACCGACGAGGTCGAGCGGCTGGTGGACACAGCGCGGACACTGGACGCGATGGGGGCCGATGCGTTTATTGTCGCCGATCTGGGCGTTCTGGCGGCCTTACGGGGAGCCAAATTGAATGCTGCCCTGCATATCAGCACACAAGCCAACACCACCAGTGCCCAAGCCGCACTCGAATACGCCCGGCTGGGGGCGGCGCGGGTCAATCTGGCGCGGGAGCTGTCGCTGGCACAGATCGAGGCCATCTGCCGACAGACCTGCGGCCGTGTGGAGGTCGAGCTGTTCGTTCACGGGGCGGTGTGCTTTTCGTATTCCGGCCGCTGCGCCATCAGCGACTACCTGACCGGCAGCCGAGCCAACCGGGGCGCATGCAAGCACCCCTGTCGCTGGCGGTATGCCCTCGTCGAGGAAACCCGCCCCGGCCAGTATATGC
>JBFZBE010000007.1:0-3068 GCA_041308685.1 Phycisphaerae bacterium | reverse complement strand
GATCCGACGGGACGGCTTGGCGCGCAATCCAAGGCCGCCGGCCGCATCCAGACGGGCGCGGCGTTCTTCCAGGTCGCGCTTGCGCAGACGACCGATTTCGCTGCGGTCTTCTTCGCCGCCTTCTTTGCGGCGGCCGTGGGTTTTGACCTTGCTGGATTTTTTGCCTTTGCCGGCGTCGGAACCAGGCGCCGAAGTCGGCGCTGGTACGGCCGGTGCAATAGGCGCACGTCCCGGACGCGGCGCTTGCGATGGACCGCTGCGCGGGGGCTGGCCGCCCCGTCCGCCCTGCGGCGGCCGCGGGCCGCGCCCGCGATCCCGGTCGCGATCCCCCCGGCTGCCGGGACGGTGCCCCGCATCTTCATCGGCTTTTTCAACACGAATCACGGTCGGCCCGCTCATCACCGCCGGGGCTGGTTTTTCCAGCCGCGGCCCGGCCGGCAGGATCACCGGTTTCGGTGCAGGTGTCGGCTCCGGCTCGGGTTCCGGTTCCGGTTGGGCAATCGCTGCGGCCTCCGGCGCAGGTG
The DNA here is from genome assembly GCA_041308685.1 of Phycisphaerae bacterium. Classification (GTDB taxonomy): domain Bacteria; phylum Planctomycetota; class Phycisphaerae; order Sedimentisphaerales; family Anaerohalosphaeraceae; genus T3Sed10-213. The sequence continues at coordinate 2,544 of JBFZBE010000007.1, read as the reverse complement.
TCGGCTCCGCCTGCGGTGCGATGTGTTCTGCAGATTCGGCCGCGGGCTGCTCACAAACGGTTTCTACGGCGGCCTCCGTCGCCTCGGTCTGTTCCGGCTGCGGTTCGGCGGCCGGTTCTTCTTCGGCGGGTTTCTTACGCGGCTTTTTGACGCGGACTTTTTCCAAGTCCACCTTTTCGGCCTTCTCTACCGCCGTGCCGTGATCTTCTTCGCTGAACCACTCGCGTATCGTCGCCGCAAGCCCTACCGATATGACCGCCATGTGGTCTTTGATATCGCTAAGGCCTTCTGCCTGGCACTTCTTGACGATCGCCTTGCTCTCTACGCCGAGATCTTTGGCCAACAGATAGACGCGCGTTGTTTTTGCCAAAACCGTGTCTCCAAAAAAACCGTATCAAGCCCGCCATCAGGCCTGTCTTATTTTCTGCTCTTTTTTTTGCTTTTTTCCTGACGCATCAGGGCTGCCGCCTGGGTTTGGGTGTTCTCGGCGGCGGCTTTCTTGGCCGCCTCGCTGGCCCCGGCAATGATCGCCTTGGCCTTGTCGGCGTCCAGCTTCAATTCGTCAGTCAGCGGTTCCACGCCCACTTCTTCCAAATCCAGCACCGAGATAATCCCCAGCGCCAGCAGCTTATCGACCAGCGAATCGTCCACGCCGCCGACACTCTTGACACACTCGGCCAGCCGATCGACCTCGCGGTTGTACTCGCTGGGCGTCAGAATGTCGATATCCCATCCGGTCAGCCGCGCCGCCAGCCGCACGTTCTGGCCGTGCTTGCCGATGGCCAAACTCAACTGATCCTCGGTAACGACCACCGTCGCCCGCCCCAGCTCAAAGCAAATCGCGATCTCGCTGACCTTGGCCGGCGCCAGGGCGTTGGAGATCAAGTTGTGCGACGAATCGCTCCATTTGACGATGTCGATCTTCTCGCCGCCCAGCTCATCGACGATGTTCTTGATGCGGCTGCCGCGTACGCCCACGCACGCCCCGACCGGATCGACCTTGTCGTCGGTCGTATCGACGGCGATCTTCGTGCGGTAGCCCGCCTCGCGCGCCAGCGACTTGATCTCGATGATCCCCTCGGCCACCTCCGGCACTTCCAGCTCAAACAGCCGCCGGATAAAGTCCGGGTGCGTCCGCGACAGGATGATCTTGATCTGGTTGGTCATATCCCGCACTTCCAATATCATACAGCGGATGCGCTCGCTGGGGTGGTGCGTTTGTCCTGAAATCTGCTCGGATTTAGGCATAATCGCCTCCACCCGGCTGCTCAAATTGATTACCAGCACCCCGCCTTCGTACCGTCCGGCGATGCCGTTGACGATCTCCCCGCGCCGCTGGGCGTATTCGGTAAAGATGCTGTCGCGCTCGTCGGCCTTGATCTTCTGGATCATTACCTGCTTGGCGGTCTGGGCGGGAATACGCCCTAACTGACGAATATCCAACGGCTTATCGTCTTTGGAGGCCGTGATGGCGCCCGTCGCGCGGTCGATATGCACCAGCACATCCCCCTCGACGCCCTGCTGGATGCCAAAGTACTTGCGCGCCGCCGATATCATCGCCGCTTCCAAGTCCTGAAAGATCGACTCACGGTCGATATTCTTGTCGCGCGCGATGTTATCAACGATTCTTATCAATTCCTGATTCATATTGTCCTTTTCTCTCTCAGAAAAACAAAAAAGTGGAAACCTTCAGGTCGCCACTTCGCGTCAACTACAAAAAACAGGCAATCGGGTCATACCGCAACCCGCCGGCCGAAGCTGGTTTTACCATTATTCGACCATCTTGCCCTCCGCGAACAAAGCCCGCTGCCGCACCATTCCTGAAGAGCTTCGCATATCGTCAAACAGTCGGCGATGCGCCGGATCAACTCCCGCGCAGCATACTATAACACTATGCTTATGCACGACTTACAATTCCCGTCACACACATACAAAACCTCTATGTCATCACGTTAGTACACACATAAACCAGCTATTATAGCCAATCATAGCCCCTTGTCAACCCTGTAGTTGCAAGAGAAGTGCGGGGGTTGTGAGAATATTTTCTGGCAGGATTTTTCCTCTTTTGAATAGCCCCTGCACGGGGGGCGCAATAATGTAGCCCCGCCCGTGAGGGCTGGGATTGCAAGCGGCTAAACGCTGATGACGCTGATGGCACTGATTTTAAGAGCTTCTTACTGCTGGCCGCTGGGAGCTATTTTTTGCCGCCGAGAACTCGGAGAGGTGGAAAAAAAATAAAAAATCAGTAGTTCTACGGATTGATTTTACAACATTGTCCGGCTATAATGACACCAAATGGAGTTTTGGAGAGACAGGAAAGAAGACATCATAAGCACTAAATTAACCCCGATTTGTGGGGCTTTCCTTTTTTTCTGCCCATCTCCACCGAATCGTGTCGCGGGCATCCTGCCCGTGAATGTTTTGCAGGGGCGAACGGTGTTCGCCCAAGACATTTGAATAGCGATAGGTTTGGAGTACACGATTTATCGTGTGAAACAAAAGCGCGGCAGCGCAAGCTGCCCGACCCAAGCTCTCCCCCTGCGA
>JBFZBE010000006.1:0-6261 GCA_041308685.1 Phycisphaerae bacterium | reverse complement strand
GCAATTTCGATGACAAGTGGGAGGAGGATGAGTTTTCCGACAATTGGAACCGCCCCGCATCCCGGCCGGCCGCTCGACTGCAGTCCAACGCTCCGCGTCCGGCCTTTTCATCCGCCAAACCGGCGGCAGTCAGGCCGTCTGCGGCTGCATCCTCCGGCGGTAAAACGCCTGCCTATAAGGTCAACGAGCTGGTTCAGCACGCCAAGTTCGGTCTCGGACGGGTTAAGGAGTTTCTGGACTTGGGCGCCGACAGTATCGTGGTGGTCAAATTCAATTCTGGACAGACCAAATCCCTGATGCTAAAATATGCCAAGCTGGATAAAGTGTAGCCCCGCAATAATACAAGTGTGTTAGGTTTTGTGTAATTGTCGTTGATGAAGTAAAAAGGCAAAAGTTAAAAGGAAAAATGGCAAGGAAAAAGGTAAAAAGTTTCGGACATTACCGTGTTGGTTTACTGTGTGCCGACATCTTTTTTTCAAAATGAAGTCGTCGTATAACTGAGGGCTTGTGTGGATGTAATTTTTCCTTTTCCCCTTTTCCTTTTCCCTTTTGCCTTATCAAAAAATAAATGTGGTTTCGATCGTCCCGCAGGGATAAAAGTGAAACAATAGACCAAAACAGGAGTTTGAATATGGCAGACAAAAAAATTCATTTCTACTATAAAAACGTAACCGCCGAGGTTGTCGGCGACGAACACGGCATCACCAAAGCCCAATTTCAGGAACTGGCCCAAAAAACGACGCCGCTGATTGCCGAGCTGAACGCCCAGCGCGCCGCCGGCAAAACCCGCTACCGCGACCTGCCGTACAATACCCAGTATCCCAAACAGGTCAAAGAGATGGCCGCACAGATTCGCGGCGCGTGCGAAAACTTTGTCGTGCTGGGCATCGGCGGCTCGGCGCTGGGCAACATCGCCCTCCAGACGGCGCTGAACCCGTATCTGTACAACCTGGACGACAAGCAGCGCAAAGGCCCGCGTCTGTTTGTCTTTGACAATGTCGATCCGCACCAGCTCGGCAGTTTTCTGGATTGGGTCGGCGACAAGCTGGATAAGACGATCTTCAATGTCATCAGCAAATCCGGCCGTACTGCCGAGACCGCCGCACAGACGATGGTCATTTTCCAGATGATCGAAAAGAAGCTCGGCAAAGACGGCCTCAAAAAACAGGTCATCGCCACCACCGACCCCAAAGAAGGCACACTCCGCAAGATCGCCGACAACGTTGGCCTGCGGACGCTGGAAGTACCGGACGGCGTCGGCGGACGCTGGAGCGTGCTTAGCCCGGTTGGCCTGCTCAGTGCGGCCGTCTGCGGCATCGATATCGACGGCCTTTTGGCCGGAGCGCGCGATATGGACGCCCGCTGCAAAGAAGCCGACTTCTTCAAAAACCCCGCCGCCCTCAACGCGGCCATCAACTGGCACTTCTACAACCGCGGCAAACGCATCTCCGTGATGATGCCCTATTCCCATTCGCTCAAAGATATGTCCGACTGGTACCGCCAGTTGTGGGCCGAAAGTTTGGGCAAGACCAATGACCTGAAGGGCAACAAGGTCTTTGTCGGGCCCACGCCGGTCAACGCGCTGGGGGCGACCGACCAGCACAGCCAGGTGCAGCTCTACCGCGAAGGGCCCAACGACAAGCTCTTTACGCTGCTGCAAGTCGCTGCGTTCAACCGCGATGTAACCATCGGCGCTGCGCCGGCCAACGCGCCGGAGTTGGCGTATCTGGCCAACCAGCCGATGTCGCGGCTGCTCAACGCCGAAAAAGTCGCCACCGAATACGCCTTGCTGTTTGACAAACGCCCGTGTTTGACCGTGCTGTTTGACGGCATCGACGCCTCGACCGTCGGCCAGTTCATTTATCTGTTCGAGGTAACGACCTCGCTGGCGGGGCTGCTGTTCGGGATCGATGCGTATGACCAGCCCGCCGTAGAGCTGGGCAAGGATGCCACGTTTGCCCTGATGGACAAGCCCGGCACCGAGGCGATGGCCGCAAAAATCCGTCCCGTTGCGACGATGGACAAGGCGTTTATGGTCTAAGGGAAGTTTTTTAGACAGGATCAATGAAAAATTAAGAATTAAGAATGTAGAATGAAGAAAAATTCAATACTTTTGACATTTTACTTTTAACATAAAAAGTCCTGTTTAAAAAATCAGTGAAAATCAGTGTTAATCTGTGTCAAAAAAACAATCTGTGTAATCTGTGGATAAAAAAAACGCCGTGGTTGTCTGAGGCGGAAAGAATCAACGGAATGGCTTACAGTTCTTAAGGGCGTTATGCGATGCGGTATCTGGCGGTTGATTACGGCGATAAGCGCACGGGGCTGGCGGTCTGTGATGCCGCAGGGACGCTGGCGACGCCGTATGCCGTGATCGACACGCAAAATGCCGCGCATCTGATCGAGCAGATCGCACAGATCGCTTCCAAAGAGGGCATTGAGGCGATCGTTTTGGGGCTTCCGCTGAATATGGACGGCACGGAGGGCAGCCGCGCCAAACGGACGCGCGCGTTTGGCCAAACGCTGTCGGCTCGGCTGAACCTGCCGACAGAATACCACGATGAGCGGATGAGCAGCTATATCGCCGATTCGTTTTTCGCCCCCGGCCAGATGACGCGGGACGAAAAGAAAAAGCGGATGGACGCGGTGGCCGCGGCGGTGATTTTGCAGTCGTTTTTGGCCCATCGCTGTACCGCTAAGCCGGTGATGTATCGCCCGGTGATCCGATGTGTTGCCGATGCGGCGGCCATGGCCGAGCGGGCGGCGGCGGAGTTTGTCGCTGCGGCGCAGGATGCCGTCGCACAGCGCGGTATGTTTTATGCGGCCATCTCCGGCGGAAAGACCCCGCGGCTGTTTTTTGAGCGGTTGGCGCAGCCGGACGTTTCATCGCAAATCCCGTGGGACAAGACCTGTCTGTTCTGGGCGGATGAACGCTGTGTGCCGCCGGATGAGACCGAAAGCAACTATCGGCTGGCTCTTGAGACCTTCCTTTCCAAAGTACCGATCCCGCCTTCACAGATTTTTCGCGTGCATGGCGAATACGAGGATTGTGCGCTGGCCGCCGATGCTTATGAATCGCAAATCCAGGCGGTTTTTGATTTGCAAGAGCGACAGTGTCCCGTGTTCGATCTGATCGTGCTTGGGTTGGGACAGGACGGCCACATCGCCTCGCTATTGCCCGGCGATCCGAGCGTGTCGATTATGGATCGATTGACCTGGCCGGTCTATCACGACACGCGGCTCAACCGGGTTACGCTTACGCCGCCGGTGCTGCAAAACGCCCGCCGGCTGTTGGTGCTGGTCGCCGGACAGGACAAGGCCGAGATTGCGCATCAGCTTTTTTCCGCCCCGCCGGATACATCGCGTTTTCCGGCGTATGTCTTATGGCCGGTGCTGGAGCGTGTGCTGTGGCTGCTGGATGCGGCCGCATCTGCAAGTATGCGAAAGTTTACTGGCGCAGTTCAGGATGGAATGCCTTGACAATCCGGCAATCGCCCGCATTCAATATCTGTTCCAGCCCCGGCAGGGCGTTTTTATCTTTAGCAAAAACAACCGCCGCATCGGCACAGCGCACGATCTGTCTGCGGTCCGGATGCGTGGTCAGATAAGGAACATTGATCAGGATCACCGCATAAGTTTTCCGGGCTTCGGCCAGCAGCGATTTCAAATTCATCTGTTTGAGTCGGGCGAAAAAATGCGCCGGCCAGACATCCAGATTGTCGATCCCCGAAGACACCGGCTTCAGCGCGGTCGGGACAGCCTCGGCTTCATCCAGGTCGAACACCGACGCCAGTGCATCGCGTTTGATGTCCAGATCGATCAGCAGGCATTTTCGCGATGCGGCCAATGCAACGGCGGTGCGCACCGGGATTGTGATCGGCAGATCGGTCAAACTGGACGCGGCCATCAGGATCGACGCCGTATGGCCGTTGCGCCGGGAGACGGCCTCCAGCAAAGCAGGGTAATCCAGCGGCAATGTTTGTGTATTGGATTTTGTGACAGACGATATCTTGGGTTTTCGGCGTCGCAAAAGCAACCCGAGCATAATGACCAGAACGACCGCAAAAAAAACACCGATGCCGGCATACAGCCATCCCGAATACATCCACTCTGAAAACAATTCTGTCCGTGCGGCGTTCATAAGCGTCAGTTCGTCCACAAATGACGCTGCGGCGTCGCATCAGAGGCCGACCGCCGGCTTTCCATGCCGCAATAAAAAAGAATGTCCTTTTGCACGATCGCCGTCAGCAGCGATTGCTGATAGCTTGAAAGCTGTTCGCCCTGCCACCGCTCAAAACGGCCGGTGCGTTCCTTTGCTGCTGTCGGCCGGGGGGCGGGCGGCTGGGGCGTGATGTCCTCGACATCGGACAAAAACTGTCCGAGTATCTCTTCGATGCCGCGTTTTTCTGAAGAAGGCGAACTGGCTTGCGGCGCCTGCCGACGGGCGGCGGCGGCCTTGCGCTGTTCGGCCATGATCTGCTCGGCCAGATTGAATGTCGGTATCGAATGTGTGTTCAATTGCTGCTCCAGATGCACGTCGTCTTCGCTGATCACCTCGGCGACCGGTTCACAGTACGGTTCCGGCTCATCCTGTTCCGGCGCAAAATCTTCGGTATCGTCAAATGCAAACGTTGTACGGGCGGTTTGGTTCTCTTCGGCCTGCTGCCGGGCGGCGTTCAGGGCGTCGGCCAGTTCTGTTTTTTCCCGCTCCAGCTCGGCGTTGGCTGATTCGGACAGTTCCAGCCGATCCTCCGTCTCGGCCAGTGCTTGCCGCAGTGCATCCAGATCTGTCTGCCGCTGATGCAGTGTTTGTGCGGCCTCTTCCTGAGCAAACTTGAGTGTTTCAACTGTTTTTGCCCATTGTGCGGCCTGCGCCTCAAGACGCTTTTCGGCCAACTCTTTTTCCTGCTCGGCGCGATGCAGCAATTCCGAATGACCGGCCAATGCCTCTGCGGCCTCTTCGGCCTGTTGTTTAAGCGTCGTCAACTGGCCGATCTTTTCGGCAAGCTCTGTTTCAACCTCGGCGATGCGCTGATTGAGCTGTTCGATGGTAAATGCGGAATTGTCCAGCCGCAGGCGGGCGTCGTTGAGTTCTTGATCTTGCCGCGACAAATCACTGCGCAGCAATCGAATATCCGCCTCACGGTCGGCAATCGCAAGACGCAACTGCTCGGAATGATCAGACAATTGCTCGCTTTTTTGCTTTTCTGTTTCGAGCTGCCGGCCAAGCTGTTCAACGGTTTGGTTTAGCTCTTGTATTTGCTCGCCCGCGGCCGATTGATCTTCAACCGCATCCGGCAGGGGGAAATGATCCTGTGGTTCAGGAATCACAGGGTCTTGTCTCTTGTGAATCTCTTCAAAAGACAATATCTGCGCACCAGACGGCGCATCGGGTGATGGATGCTGTGTCTGCGGGTCATCGGCGACTATTTCAAAATCCGGCTGTATCGATTGTGCCGGTTGTATGGGTTGCGTGGATTGTACAGGGGAAGGTTGGGCGGATGCAATGTCCTTTGACATCCGGCGTGTGGCCGCAAGGGCATTTCGCAAATCCATTTTACACTGGAGAATATCCGCATCCAGTTCTGGTCTTGGCTGATGATCACCGGGCATAAAACCCTCCAAAAAAATTGATTATAACAACTTAAACCGCCAAAATCAACCCCGCTTGTCCTTACAAATCACAATTATAAACTTGCAAAAACATCAAAAATCGGGTAAAATCTGTACCGTTAAGCTTAACGGTAAAATAAAAACGGAGATTTTTATGTATCTGCTGGGTTATGACTGCGGTACGTCTTCTATTAAGGCCACGCTCTTGGACGCGCAGAGCGGCCAGGTCAAGGCCTCGGCGACCTGCCCGGCCAGGGAAATGGCTATTGACGCCCCTCAGCCCGGTTGGGCGCAGCAAAATCCGGCAGTCTGGTGGGATAATCTGAAGGCCGCGACTGCCCAATTGCTGTCGGTCTCAAAAATTGCCCCCGCCGATATCAAGGCCATCGGCATCACCTATCAGATGCACGGGCTGGTGTGTGTGGACAAGGCCGGACAGGTCGTACGGCCGTCGATTATCTGGTGCGACAGCAGGGCGGTTGCGACAGGGCAAAAGGCCGCCGAAAAACTGGGGCAAGACCGCTGTCTGGAGCATCTGCTGAATCTGCCGGGCAATTTTACCGCTTCCAAGCTGGCGTGGGTGAAGGAAAATGAGCCGGATAATTTCAAACGCACCGCGCGCATCCTGTTGCCGGGCGACTGGGTGGC
>JBFZBE010000005.1:0-3199 GCA_041308685.1 Phycisphaerae bacterium | reverse complement strand
AGCAATCTGGCTGAGCAGATTCCCGTCAAGGACGAAAAGACCAAAGAGGTCTTGGAAAAGGGTGTCCAGATTTTTGAAGGCATCCTCAAGCAGCCGCAGAAAAAACAGCCATAGCGGGTTTTGAAGTTTTCAATTTTCAATTTTCAATTTTCAATTTTCAATTTTCAATTTTTGATTTTCGATTTTTGATTTTTGACTTGAAAATTGAACTTTGAAAATTGCACTTTTTACACTAAGTATGTGTTTTTGCAAAAACAGCATATCGTCGGCGTCAGAGCGGATGCCGACGAACGCACAAAACAGGAGGCATCAGCGATGGTCAAGATGTTTGGTCAATTACTGTCCCCGCCGGCCGATGAGCCGGGGCGGCTCAACCAGGTCGTTCGGTTTTTGTGGCTTCAGTTCCGCATCTGGCGGCAGTGTTTCAAGCTGCTGCGCGCCAATATGGCCTTCACGCAGGCCGCGGCGCTGGCGTATCATACCATCTTCGGCATCGTGCCGCTGGCGATCGTGATGCTGATGATCTTTCAGATGTTTCCGGCCTATAACAATCTGACGGAAAAAATCCGCACGACGGCCTACGAGCAGATGAATCTCAACGAGATCAAAATTCCCACCCAGCAGGACGCCGCCCTCGACAACTCGCCGCAGGAAATCCCCGTTTCGCAAAAGATCGACCAGATCGTCCAGGAGTATCTGTCCAAGGTCAGTACCGGCGCAATTACCATCGTCGGCGTCGTGCTGGTCATCTGGGCGGCGATCGGATTATTAACGACGATCGAGCGAACGTTCAACAACATCTGGCATGTCAATGTCGGACGCGGGTTCCTGCATCGGATTGTGTATTACTCGTGGATTCTGATGTTCGGCCCCATCCTGCTGATGGTCGGCATTTTCATCAGCACCGAATACCTGCTCAAAGGCGGCGCCCAGATCGGCGTGCTCAAATTCATCAGTCCGCTGTTTCCGTTCGTCGTTTCTGTGGGGTTGTTATTCTTTCTGTATTCGATGCTGCCCAACACCAAGGTCAAAACCGTTCCGGCGTTGTGGGGGGCGGTTGTGGCGGCGCTGCTGTGGACGGCGATCCGGGTCGGCTTTAAGCTGTACTTCAGCCAGGTCATCTCCTATCAGGCCGTGTACGGCATTCTCGGCGTGATCCCGCTGACGGTGTTTTGGATCTATGTGGGCTGGGTGATCGTCCTGTTCGGCCTGCAATTGACTTATGCGACGCAGAACCTGCGGTCGCTGGACGCCGAAGAGATGACGCGGCTGCGGCGCAGCGGCACGTGCTTTCTGGCCAACGACCAGACGATCATCCGCATTATGGAGTACGTGCTGAACGCTTTTGAGCAGAAAGACGAGCAACCCGTAACCGTCGAGGCGGTTTCGGCGCGGCTGGATATTCCGGCGGATTTTGCCTCGCGCGTGCTGGATCGCATGGTTAAATCCGGCCTGCTGGTGCATACCAGCGAACCGGTCAGCGGTTATGTGCCGTCCACCGATGGGACGCATATTTCGCTGGCGGATGTTTTTGACGCGGTCGCACAGGTCAGCTTTGCCCAGCCGCACAAATGGGAAACGCCCAAAGCCGTCAAAGTTTTCGGGCAGGTGCGCGACCTGCTGGCACACTATACGCTCAAGGATGTGCTGGACCCGTGGCAAAAAGAACTGCCCAAAACGCCGCAAGTCCCCGATCTGGACAAACCCGCGCCGCTGGAAACCACGATCCCCGGCGGCGGAATTGGGGTGTAGAGTAAAAAGTAAAAAGTGAAAAGTAAAAAGGCAAAAGTACAGGGAAAAAGGTTAACAATAGATTGCCAGAGGTGGGTGTCCGTTGGTTTCTTTTTATCCTGTGCAAAAGAAGGTCGCCTGACACCGCATGTACTGGGCGGCCTTTAATTTTTCCTTTTACCTTGATTTTTTGCCCTTTGCCTTGCGATCAATCCAAAACGCCTTTACTGGAAATGGCATTATTGTATTTTGAATTATTAAACGAGCAGTCAAACGGTATAAATCCGAAGCACGAAATCCGAAATCCGAAACAAATTCAAAATTCAAATGACAAAAAAATAAAACAGGATAATCGCTGCATCCGGCAACCACCGGCTAAAATGAGCCGTTTTTTCATTTTGTATTTCTGAACTTCGGATTTGTTTCGTATTTCGACATTCTCTATTCGAATTTTAGTACGGACGTTCGGTTAATTATTAAAAGACCAACAGGATCGTGCTTCGGGGTTAAATCGTAACCAGCAGATATTCGGTTTCTTTGTCGAACTCCACGACCGCCTCACAGGCGGCCGGCGACAGCAGGGTTTGGCCGGCGGTAAAGCGCAGCGGCTGGGCGTGCGGCGCGGAGATCGTTCCGCCGCCGGTCAAAATGACCAGCACCCGCATCGTGCCTTGTTTGAGCAGCAGTTCGCGGCCGGGGCTTTCGTGGCCTTTATCGACCTTAAACTCGGGTGCATCGACCAGCCGGCCGACGGTCTTGGGCGGCTGTGGCGTTTGGCCGCTGAAATCAATGCTCTCAATCGCCTCGGCGATGTGCAGTTGGCGGGGTTTGCCGGTCTTGGCGTCGGTGCGGTTCCAGTCAAAGACGCGATAGGTCGTGTCCGAGGGCTGCTGAATTTCGGCGATGACCAGCCCGGCGCCGATGGCATGACAGATCCCCGACGGCAGAAAGTGGCACTGGCCGACCGCGACGGGGACCTTGATCAGGTGGTCGGCACAGGTGCCGTTCTCGACGGCCTTCTGGAAGGCGGCCTTGGTCGTGCCGGGTTTGAGTCCCCTGTAAATCACCGCGCCGGGTTCGGCGGCGACGATATACCAGCATTCGGTTTTCGGCTCGCCCGCAGCCATCCGGCGGCAGGCGTCGGCGTCCGGATGCACCTGCACGCTCAATACGTCCTGCGCGTCCAGCAGTTTGATCAGCAGCGGAAACGCGCCCGTAAACGGTTTGCCCATCAGTGCGCTGCCGTATTGTTCCATCAGCGACCGCAGCGTCTTGCCTTTCAATGCTCCATTGGCGACAACCGATTGGCCGTTGGGCAGGTCGGCCAGTTCCCAGCTTTCGCCGATGGGCACACCGGCCGGCAGGGACTTGCCGAACAAGGTGTTCAGCTTGCGGCCGCCCCAGATGCGTTCCTGAAACAGCGGCTCAAAGGTCATTGGGTATAATGTCATAAAACCTCTTTTAAAGT
>JBFZBE010000004.1:0-2834 GCA_041308685.1 Phycisphaerae bacterium | reverse complement strand
GGCGTTTGCGTTGCTTTCGTGCTGGCGCATCCGCACAGCCAGCGTCTTGAGTCCGCGCAAGCTCAGCCAGCAGTCAAACGCCCCCGGCACTGCGCCGACGGCGTTCTGGTAGAAGGCGTACTTGGTATGCAGATCGAGGTTGCTTGTTACCAGCGCACCCCCGATGACATCCGAATGGCCGCTGATGTATTTGGTCGTGCTATGGATGACCACGTCCGCCCCTTGCGTGAGCGGCCGCTGGAAATACGGCGACGAAAAGGTATTGTCCGCCACAAGAATCAGATTGCCGCGTTTGGCAATGGCCGCGACCGCCCGCACATCCACCAATTGCAGCAGCGGGTTGGCGGGCGTTTCGATCCAGAGCATCTTGGTCGCCGGCTCGATGGCTGCTGCAAAGGCGTCTGGATTGGTGCCGTCCACATAAGTAAAGCGCAGCCCGCGCGGCACGGCGACACTTTCAAACAGCCGATACGTCCCGCCATAAATGTTGGCCGACGAGACGATGTGATCGCCGGGGCGCAGGATGGAGATGGCCGCATCGACCGCCGCCATGCCGGAGCCGAACGCCAAGCCGTATTGGGCTTCTTCCAGTGCCGCCAAGCACGTCTCCAGTGCCTTTCGCGTGGGGTTTCCGCTGCGGGAATACTCAAACGCATTGGGCTTGCCGACATCTTTGAAGACAAAGTTAGCGCTCTGGTAAATCGGCACGATCACCGAGCCGGTGGTCGGGTCCGGCTCCTGGCCGGCCCGAATCGCCTTGGTTGCAAACTTCATAAAAACTCCCTTAGGAACTGTGAATAATTAAGTTGATTCTTGCCACCACAAACACGAACAAAGAATTGTGGATTGTAAATTGGATATTGTAAATTAAACAAAAAAAATAGAAACGCAGATTACGCAGATTTCACTGATTTTTTACCATGAAGAAAAGAAGATCATGAAGTGTTCATTTTTTTCTTCATTCTACACTCTTAATTCTTCATTCATCCGTGTAATCCTGTCTAAAAAAACGTTTCGTCAATTATTTATTTCGCTGCAATCACTTACAGTCTATCCACAACTGATAACTGATAACTGTTCACTGTTAACTGATCACTGCCTATGCGATAATATCCGCAAACAGCGCCGACGACAGATACCGCTCGCCAAAGCTGGGGATGATCGCAACGATGGTTTTGCCTTTGTTTTCCGGCCGCGAGGCAACCACATCCGCCGCCCGCAGCGCAGCGCCGCTGGACAGACCCACAAACAGCCCTTCCAGTTTGGCCGCCCGCCGCGCCCAGTCGATCGCCTCATCCTGATCAACGGCGATGACCTCGTCGAGGATATTCAGATTCAGCACCTTCGGCACAAAACCGGCGCCGATGCCCTGAATCTTGTGCGGGCCCGGCTTCAGCTCCTGCCCCGCTCGCGCCTGGGTCAAGACCGGGCTTTGCGCCGGCTCGACCGCAACGGCCTTAAAGTCGGGCTTACGCGACTTGATGGTCTCGGCGACGCCTGTGATCGTACCGCCTGTGCCGACACCGGCGATCAGGAAATCGATCTTGCCTTCGGTTTGCGTCCAAATCTCCTCGGCGGTCGTAAGGCGATGGATTTGGGGGTTGGCCGGGTTTTCAAACTGCTGCGGAACAAAGGAGTTTTTCTCGGCCTCGGCGATCTGCTGGGCCGTGGCGATCGCCCCTTTCATCCCGCCGGCCGCCGGCGTCAACACCAGTTCGGCGCCCAGCGCTTTGAGGACTTTACGCCGCTCGATGCTCATCGATTCGGGCATGGTCAGCATCAGCCGATAGCCCTTGGCCGCGCAGACAAACGCCAGCGCGATGCCGGTGTTGCCGCTGGTCGGCTCAATGATAATCGTTTTTTCATTGATGTTGCCGGCCTTTTCCGCCGCTTCGATCATCGCTACGCCGATACGGTCTTTGACCGAGGCCAGCGGGTTGCGGCTTTCCAGTTTGGCCAGCACCGTCGCGCCATGGAACAATTTATTGACGCGCACCAGCGGCGTATTGCCGACTGCCTGCAAAATATTGTCATAATAAGCTGCCATAATCAAAATCCCCTTTCTCGAAATATCCTTTTTACTTTTAACTTTTAACTTTTGACTTATTTAAATTCCCGCTCCGCCGGTCAATTCCATATTGAAGACTTCTTTGTCCGTTACCGGAAGCCCCTGATAAACCGTCGCCAGCGTCGCCCGATCCATCAGCCGGGCGGAAAAGTTCCGCACATCCAGAAACAGCCGTCGAAATCGACAAACCGGCTCCTGATTACACGGCTCGTACTGCTCTGCCGACACACACCCAATCGGAGACAAAACGCCGTCAAAATGCCGGATTACCTCGCCGGCGGTGATCTTACCCGGCGATCGTGCCAGCCGATAGCCGCCCTGCTTGCCCATTGTGCTGTGTACCCAGCCCTTGGTCTTCATTTCAAGCATAATATGCTCCAGAAATCGCTTAGGCACATCATTCTGCTCGGCCAACGCACGGATCGGCACCGGATCGCGCTGGTAATGCTCAACCAGCGTAAACAACACCCGCAACGCATAATCCGTCTTCATCGATACTTTCATAGCCAATTCCCATTAGTACGATTACCTTACTCGTATATTAACTGCGATTTCCAAAGCCGTCAACAAAAAAAAGTAAAAAAATTTCAAACTCTAAATAAATCCAGTTCTTCCGGTCAATGCGTCGATGGTTTTATGGAGACAGCATTTACAGCAACGGCCGTAAATGCCCCAGAGGGGCAAGATACAATAGCCGGCGGTGCAGCGCAGCGGAACCGCCGGAACGCATCCTCGAACAAGGCAAGCCCAAGGGGGCGATAGATGT
>JBFZBE010000003.1:0-7677 GCA_041308685.1 Phycisphaerae bacterium | reverse complement strand
GGCCATCATGGCCTCAATATCACCGAGAATCTGCCGCAGCACACAGGCAATAATCTCGATTTTCAGCTTGCCGGCCTCGATCTTGGAATATTCCAGAATATCGTTGATCAAGGTCAGCAGTCCGCTGGCCGACTGATGGATCGTGCGGATATAATCACGCTGTTCGTCATCCAAATCGGTATCCAGCAAAATCTCCGAAAAGCCGACGATCGAGTTCATCGGCGTTCGCAAATCATGGCTGGATGCGGCCAGCAGCTCGCTTTTTGCGATATTGGAACGAGCGGCTTTTTCGGCCAGCAGACGTGCTTGTTCGGCGGTCGCTTTGAGGCGGCGGTTGGTTTTTTCGATCTGGCTTTTGGCGTTCAACAGTTCTTCTTCAGCGCGTTTTTGGTCGGTAATATCCACCGCAAAAACGATCACGCCGGTGACTTGTCCGTTGTCATCGCGCAGCGGGAGCCGGTCCACCATCGCCCACCTTCGCTGCCCGGCACGGCTGGTGTAAGAACGCATTTGCCGCCGGATCGGATGGCCGGTCTCCATCACCTCAATATCCTGCTGCCGGGCGCGATCCGCCCCGTCGGGAAACAGGGCATAGTAATTTTTGCCCGCCAATTCGCGTACATTCATCCCCACCGAATCGGCAGCGGCCTGATTGGCCTTCAAAATCGTTCCATTCCGGTCGCGATACCAGATCATCGCCGGAACCAGATCAAAAATGGATTGATACTCACGGCGTGCTTTTTTGAGTTTTCGGAACAATTCGCTGCGGCTGTCTGTGGGCGGACAAAGAGCCGATTCCGCCGCTGTGGACGTATGTTGACTGTTCTGGTTGGCTGTTTCAGAGTTACTCACGCGTTGTTGTTCCATTTCATTGTTTCTAAAACCGCTGTTCCGGGCGGCGTGGGGGGGAGATTATACACCACGACCGCAGTTTACGACTTAGATGTGTTATCGGAAGCTTAGGCAGGCAGGATTAACGGGAAAAATGCCTAATTGAGTGGGAAAAAATACCTATTACTATTTTGCGGTTAAGTGAAAAGGGAAAAGTAAAAAGGCAAAAGTACAAGGAAAAAGGCAAAAAGGACAAGACGTTGTCCCGTGGGGGCTCTCTTGGCTGCTTGTTCTTTTATGAAAAAAAGGCCGCCTGACGCCGTATCTGCAACAGGCCTTTGATTTTTCCTTTTCCCCTGTAATTTTACCCTTTGCCTTTTCCCTTTTGCCTTGCGATAAACACAAAACTCTTTTACTGGAAACGGCATTAGGGTGAAGTTAACCCCTCACGGATGGCGTATTTTGTCAGCCCGGCGACGTTGCGAATCCCCAACTTGGCCATAATATGTTCGCGGTGGGAATCGACAGTCTTGGAACTTAAATTGAGTGATTTTGCGATCTCCTTTGTCGTCTGTCCTTCGGCAACCAATTGCAGCACCTCACGCTCGCGTGTACTTAGGCCGTCTGCTTCAGACCAGCCGGAATTGGAAATCAAATTGACGTAATCGGAGAAGACGACTCTGGAAACACGGCTGCACAGGAACGTGCGTCCTTCCTGCATCGCCTGAAGTCCTTCCATAAGCTCCGTAAATGCCGATTCCTTCAGCATATACCCCGCTGCGCCGGCCTTGATCATTTTGGCGACAATAGCCCCGTCCGAATGCGCAGACAGTGCCATAATTTTCAATCCGGGGTATTTTTCAGTCATCTGCCGTGCCGCGTCGATGCCGTTAAGGTTCGGCATTCCAATGTCCATAATCACAATATCCGGCATCAGTTGTTCGACCAGATCGATTGCGATTCGCCCGTCTGCGGCCTGACCGACTATGTCAAACTCCGCATTTTTGCGCAGCAACGCACACATCCCCTCACGCATAATCTCGTGATCATCAACGAGCAATACACGTACTGCCATAAACTCTCCCTCACAAAAGTATCATTGTGGTTTCCTTACCTCAATTGCTGATGTCATTTTAGCAATTGCCTCGCACAGTATCAACAATTATATCGACAACTCTTGTTTTTTTCTTAAAATGACCATAAAATTATTGTTCTAATAGAGTTAAAATATAATTTTCGGCGTTTTACAGTACATTCAGGATATTATTATTGATGCAAATAGGAACATTAACCCTATCGATGCCCTTTATTCAGGCGGCGCTGGCCGGCTATACGGACTACCCGATGCGCCGGCTGGCACATCAGTTTGGCTGTCCGCTGACGTTGACCGGTGTGATGCTGGATCGCGTCGCCCTGCACCCCAAGGCGATGCGGCAGCAAAAGTTCCTGCCGTACCCCGACGAGCATCCGGTCGCCGCCCAGATTCTCGGCGATGATCCGGCGATTATCGCGCAGGCCGCCGTGGTCTTTGAGCAGACCGGCTATGATATGATCGACCTGAACTTTGCCTGCCCTGTGCAAAAGGTGCTTCGACGTCAGCGGGGCGGCTATTTAATGCAAAAACCCGCTCTTGTCCGTCAGGCCATCCGGCTGACCCGCGAACGGATACGCTGTCCGCTGGGCATTAAAATCCGTATTGGGTTCGATCACTCGCCGGCCTCGGAGGACGATTTTTGGAGCATTTGCCAGGCCGCCGCCGACGAAGGCGTCGATCTGCTGACGATCCACGGACGCACCGTCGATCAAAAATACAAGGGCAAGGCCGATTGGTTGCCGATTGCCGCCGTCAAGCAGCGGTTCCCTGCGCTGACCGTATTCGGCAGCGGCGACATCTTTGACGTGGATACCGCGCTGCAGCGGCGTGCGGAATGTGGAATTGACGGCGTTGTCGCCGCGCGCGGCGCCGTGGGGAATCCGTGGATATTCAGCGCATTACTGGCACGATGGCAGGGCAAGCCCGCTCCCCAGCCGCCGACGCTGTCGGAACAGGCACAGGTGATGTTGGAACATTTCGAATGTGTATGCAGGGTTGCGCACGTCGAAAAAGCCGTGCCGTATTTTCGCAAATTTACCGCCGGCTACAGCAAACATCATCCCGAACGCAAAAAAACACTGTTGTCCCTGATGGCCGCACGCACCCGACAGCAGCTTATCGCTGCCATAAAAGATGCCTACGGCATATAGAAAAAAACGCAATCGTGTTAATTGACCAACTGCATCGACGCCAGCGCGATAAACTGATCGTCCATAAACTCAAACACGCTGTCCAGTCCGGTCAGCTTGAAAATCTGTTTGGTTTTGGGGGGCATCGAACACAACGCCAGACGACGCCCGTTGTCAAACAGGGTCTTGCGGAGTTTGAGCAGTTTTGACAAGCTGGACGAGGTGACAATGTCCACGTCCGCAAAGTCAACGACGACATCTTTTTCGGGATGTTCGGCCGCAACGGCGATCACCGCCGCCAACTCTTCGCCTAAGTATGGCTCGGCGGCCAAATTAACCAAAATTACATTATCAGACCAATTTTGAATACCCATAAACAATCTCCTGCATAGCACGCGGTTGTTTGTCGCAGATGTATCGACATAATCCACGGTGGATTTAACAAAAAAACAGGGGGCGTTATAAAAAAGATGTTCTTAATCCGCAAGGCGTTTAAGCCGATATTTTTCTGGAAATTTACTCATTTTTGTGGTATAATCGCTGGTTTAGACAATACTTGAAACCCTTTAGGGAGTAGGATTATTATGACGATTCGCGTGCCGTTGTCGCGTCCGGATATTACCGAGGCCGAAATTGATGCTGTTTGCGAGGTGCTCCGCAGCCCGCAGTTGTCTTTGGGGCCTAAATTGCGTGAGTTTGAGGCGGCCTTTGAACGGTATATCGGCTGCAAATACGCCATTGCCGTCAACAGCGGCACAAGCGGGCTGTTTTTGTGCGCCGAGGCGATGGGGCTTAAGCCCGGCGATGAGGTGATCACGACCCCGTTTACCTTTATTGCGACGGTCAATTTTATCCTGATGACGGGTGCGACACCGGTATTTGTGGATATCGACCCGGTCAGCTACAACATTGACCCTGCCAAAATTGAGGCCAAAATCACACCCAAAACCAAGGCCATCGTGCCGGTAGAGGTTTTCGGCAACCCGACCGGAATGGATGTGATCTATAAGCTGGCCAAAAAGCACGGATTAGCCGTCATTGAGGACTGCTGCGAGGGGTTGGGTTCCACCCTGCACGGCAAAAAAGTAGGCAGATTCGGCGACATCGGCGTATTTGCCTTCTACCCCAATAAGCAAATGACCACGGGCGAGGGGGGGATGATTGTTACCGACGATGAAAAACTGGCGGATTTGTGCTATTCGCTGCGCAATCAGGGGCGTGCCAAAGGCGCCGGCTGGCTGGCGCATGAGCGGCTGGGCTACAACTACCGGCTCAGCGATATCAACTGCGCATTGGGCATTGTGCAAATCTCGCGTATCGAAGAGTTTGTCGAAAAACGCGCCAAAGTCGCCGCGATGTACGGCCGCATATTGGCTGACGACAGCCGCGTCACCGTGCCGACAGAGCCAAAAGACGCACGCATGAGCTGGTTTGTCTATGTCATTCGCCTGCAGGATCGCTACACGATGGCGCAGCGCAACGCCTTGATGCAAAAGATGATTGCACGCGGCATTCAGGTCAACAACTACTTTACACCGGCACACTTGCAGCCGTTTATGGTCGAAAAGTTCGGCTACAAAGAAGGCGACTACCCCGTTACCGACCGCATCTGCCAGCGGACGGTGGCGCTGCCGTTCCATAACAATTTGTCGATGGACGAGGCCAAACTGGTCTGCGGCGAACTGAAGGCGTCCTTGGACGAGATTGATCGGGGACAATAACGATGAAAGTCGTTGCGATTGTAGGTACTTATCGCAGAGGTCGAACAATTGACACCGCTGTCGAGGAGGCCTTGCGCGGCGCCGCCGACAGCGGCGCTCAAACCGAAAAAATTATGCTGCTCGATAAGCACATCGAGTTTTGCACCAACTGCCGTGCCTGCACACAAAATCCAGGCCCGCAGCACGGCCTGTGCGGCATTCGGGACGACATGGCTGGAATTATCGACACACTCGAATCCGCCGATGCCGTTATCTTGGCCTGCCCGATCAATTTTTACAGTGTTACCGCATTGATGAAACGGTTTATCGAGCGGCTGGTTTGTTTTGCGTACTGGCCGTGGGATACCTACCCTAAAAACCGCCTTCCCAGAGGCCGTAAAAAAGCACTCCTGATTACCGCCAGCGCCTGTCCTGCCTTCCTTGGGCGAGTGGCGTTTCGCGGCACGTTCAGCGTGCTGGCCGCGGCGGCTCAGTGCCTTGGCGCAGGCGACATTCGCCGGCTTTATTTCGGCCTTTCCGCACGCCGCCCCGAGTCCACCCTGGATGACAAATCCAAACGCCGCGCCTACCTTGCCGGCCAAAAATTGACCCGCTAAATCGCTGTTGTACTCCATAATCTTTCCATTTTCTGTACTAAAAGCCGGAAAAATTAATCCTTGACAGTCCGTCTTGTCGATAGTTAAATTAGCGAAACAGCGCAAGATGGGAAGGATTCCTGTCGGGCAATTGATTAAAGAGGCAAAGTATGGAGAAGATAAAGAATCTTTTCACAACCGGCGAGGCGGCTGAAATTTGCAAAATCAGCCAACAAACCATTATCCGATGTTTCGACTCCGGAAAGTTGGACGGTTTCCGTGTTCCCGGGTCGCGTTTTCGCCGAATACCGCGGGACAGTTTGCTGCGCTTTATGCGTGAAAACGGCATCCCGATGGACAATCTGTCCCAGGCGCGTGCCGCCAAAATCAAGGTCTTGATTGTCGATGACGATCAGGAAATCGTCGAATTGATGATCGATGTGCTCAACCGCGATGGGCGGTTTGAAGTGCGCACCGCGACCAGCGGTTATGATGCAGGACTGGTAACACAGCAATTTATGCCCGATGTGATCATTCTGGACTATATGCTGCCGGATGTCAACGGCAACATCGTCTGTCAAACCATCAAACGCAATCCGGAATTTTCCAAAATACGCATCATTGTTGTCAGCGGTGTGGTGCACGAAGAAGAAATTCAGGGGCTGCTGTCTGCCGGAGCGGCGGATTTTGTCAAAAAACCCTTTGATATCGCTCAACTGGTGGACCGCATCGTCGAGGCGGCCGCTGCCGAGCCGGTCGGCGTGTAAGGAGCGGACGAGCCAGCGATGAACAAACCCTCAAATGTACAATCCGCCGCTCGCCAAATCGAGCGGATTTTGCGTCAATCCGGCGGACTTTCGACGCTGCCGGAGGTGGCGGCGGAATTGTTGTGTCTGTTGTCCGAGCCAAACTGCGACCGGATACGCATCGGACGCATTATTCAGACTGACTCCTCTCTTTGCGCAAAGATTTTATCGCTGGCCGCCCGCGAGCGAATCGCCTTCGGCGGCGGTCAGGCGACGATCGAAGAGGCCGTAGCGCATCTGCCGATCGAATCGCTGCGCGAGGCGGTTTTGTCCGTAAAGGTGTTCGCTGCCCTCAATTGGGCGATCGATACCGACAACCGGCGGCTTCTTCCGCGGCGTCAACTGGCGCTGCACAGCTTGGCGACGGCCTGCTGTGCCGAGGCGGTGGCGGCATTTGTGCTGCCGCCGGAACAGCGGTCACTGGCTTATCTGGCCGGCCTGCTGCACGACATCGGCAAAACCGCGCTGGATGAGACCATGCCCAAAAGCTTTGAGCGGCTGGTGCGGCAATCCCGCGACACCGGCGCAGAACTGTATGCGATTGAACAGGAGCATCTGGGGCTGGATCACGCCGCGCTCGGCAAACGGCTGGCGGAAAAATGGCAATTGCCCGAAGCGATCCTGTCCTGTATCTGGCTGCATCATTCCGATCCGACTGCGCTGGCGGCGACGCTGGCCGATCCGAAGCCCGCGGCGGTGGTTGCGTTGGCCGACCGACTGGCGCGCAAATGCGCCCTGGGGCAAAGCGGCTCCTACGCCCAGCCCGATGATATTCAGGAATGGACGGCGTTTTTGAAGCTGACCGATACGCAATTGCGGCAGATTATGGACGAGCTGCCGCTGGCGGTCGGCACGCAATGTGAGCAAATCCAATGGACGCCCGAACAAAGCCCCGCCGCGTATGTAACGGCGATCCAGGACGCCGCGGTGCGACTGGCCGGCGACAATCGCTCGCTGGGGCGAAAGTCGCAGCAATGTGATGCGTTGAACGGACAAAACACGCTGATTCAAAGCGTGCTGGACGATATTTGTGATTACCACAGTCCGGTGGAGATCGCCGAGCGGTTTGCGGCGTTCTGGCAAAAGCAGTACATGTGCGGCACAACCGCCGTCTATGTCATCGGCGAGGCGGCCGAAGTCCCGGAAGCGGCTATTGAAACGGCGATCGTCGCCCGCGGCGGACAAACCCGCATTTGCTCGATCACGCCGCCGTGTGCATTGCCGGTCGTGCCGGAATCGCTCAAACAGCCGTTTGCGATCGTGCCTGTACAGGGGCAAGCCGATTGGCTGCTGACGCCGATAGCCGACCAGATCAACCCCGCCCAGATGCGGATGGCGCCGCTGTCGTTGCAGGACAAAGTGATCGGCATTCTGGTCTTTGAAGCAATGCACGCCGACGCTTCGCAAAAACCGCTGGAATGCGCCACGGCCTGCCGCACTGCGGCCTTTGCCCTGCGGATGGCGCAAAGCATCCAAAAACATGCCAATCTGTCCGAGCAGTTTGTGCAGACGCTGGGCAGT
>JBFZBE010000002.1:0-2532 GCA_041308685.1 Phycisphaerae bacterium | reverse complement strand
TACCCGCCTCTGAAAGCAGCGAAAGCTGATAGCCGATCAAATCGGCAAGAACGGCGTTTTCATCGCTGCAACATCCAAGACGCTCCAGCGCATCGGTCAGGACATCAAACAGCGCCGGATGCGGGTCGTGGGCTTGACAAAACGCCTCGGTCAGCTCGACGGCGAACAATCCAGCGTTCATCGCCGACAAATTCGTCCGCAGCAGCCGAAAACGCGGACTCTGAACAAACTCCGTCAGCGTGCAGAGCTGATCGGCGACCGCCGACTCGGTAAACATCACCTCGCCGAAGGAAAACGCCTCGATCGTCCCGTCAAACGCCGATTTGGCCCGCCGCGAACCCTTGGCCATCGCAGCGATCTTGCCGTTGTCCCGCGTCAGCAACGTAACGACCTGTGAGGTCTCCGAGTAGTTGACCGCACGCAAACAAATCGCTGTGTCCTTGATCTTCATCAATTCAATGAAACTGAATGTTCATAGATGTCAATCAAAATAACTGTGTCATCTGTGGTTTTTCTAATTCGCTTTGGTCTGGGGCGACGGTTTGCGAATCCGTACTCGTTTGACGCTGCGCGGGCCGGCGGCGGCAATGACGAATTTGAGATCTTTATAGGTAAACGTCTCGCCGGTCTTGGGGATGTACCCCAGATGGGAAAACACAAATCCGCCCAGCGTATCAAAATCTTCCTCGTCCGGAAGCTCGATATCCAGTTCGCTGTTGACATCGTCAATATCCATCCGCGCATCGACCTCAAAGGTCATCTCGTCGATCCTGCGAAAGGATTCGCTGACGGGTTTTTCGTATTCATCGGCGATCTCGCCGACCAGCTCTTCCAGGATATCCTCGATGGTTACCACGCCCGCGGTGCCGCCATATTCATCCAGCACGACCGCAAAATGCAGCGTCTGCGATTGAAACTCATGCAGCAGGTCGCGCAGGGATTTGCTTTCCGGCACAAAATAGGGAGTGCGCATCCGCTGACGCAGATTGAAGCCGGACAGATCTTTGCCGATCTCATCAAGCAGGTCTTTGGCAAAGATCAACCCGACGATATTGTCGATGGTGCCCTCGTACACCGGCACGCGCGAATGTCCTTCGCTGCGGATGGCATTCAACACGGTCTGCAAATTTGCATCCACGGGCACGGCAATCAGATCAGTGCGCGGCGTCATAATCTCGGCGGCGGTTGTTTCACCCAGTTCCAGCACATTTTCGATCATCTCGACCTGGTCTTCATCGACGATGCCTTCCTTTTGGCTCTGCTCGACGATGCTGAGTATCTCTTCCTGTTTTTCCTCCTGCACCAATTCGGGGTCATTGTCCGGAACACCCGCCAGCCGCCGCACGATCCGGTCATGCAGCATCAGCACCGCCAGCAGCGGCCTGAGAAGCAGCATCAGAAACTTCAGCAGTTCCCAAGTGCGAGGCAGAATATATTCACCGGCGTGCTTGGACCAGGAATACGGAACGGCCAGATTGAAAATCTCCAATACGACCACCGCCGCCAGAAACGTCAGCAGATAATGCCGATCCGAAAACAGATGCGCCAGCATCAGAATGATCGCCGCATTGGCGGCCATGCGTAAAACCCCGCACGTCAGCGTCAGCGGCTCAACCATCTGCACAAAGTCTTCCAGTTTCTCTTCGCGTCCGAGCCGACGGAACGCATCCTGCAGCTTGACCCGCGAAAACGACCCCAGCGCCAGCGTATTGAGCGCAAAAAACAGCGATGCCAGCATACACAGGCACACCATCAGAATCGACCAACCCGCGTCGTCCACGACCTCATTCCTTTCGTGCTGTTTGTTGTTGTTTGACTTTGATTTTTTGCCGTGCGCCGAAAAAGACGCTGCCGTATCCAAGGCCGTTTAAAATCGCATCTTCGGTGCGGTGCATCCGCTCGGCCTGTGCGGGGCTGCCATCGTCAAAGCCCAGATTGTGCAGCAGGCCGTGAACAAGATACAGGGCCAGTTCCGCCTCGGCGCTGTGGCCGCGTTTGCGGGCTTGCCGGGCGGCGCGGTCGGCATTGACGGCGATCTGAAAGATGCGCTGCTTTTCAAACGCATCGGTCAGATCAAAACTGACCACGTCCGTGGCCGAACGCTTTTTCAAAAACGCATAATGCACCCGGCGCATCACCGCATCACCGACGATCGCCACGGAGACCACCGCATCGGCGGCTTTGAATCGCCGCAAGGTCGCCTGCGCCGCCGCCGTCAGCCGTCCGATCGCCGCCGCCGAGAGCGCAGCGACCTGCACATCCATCACAACCTGTCCGGCGCGTTTGGCCATCAGCGTTCGTCCTGTTCGGCCGATTTTCCATTGGTTTGGCCGCCGCCGTTTTTGACCGGCTCATCCAGTTTGGGATAGGCAATACGTCCGTGATGATGCGCCGCCAGCGACTTGGACAAGCTGGCCTCGATGCGGCTCAGCTCGCGCAGCGTCAATTCGCATGCGTCAAACTGGCCGTCCTGAAGCCGTTTCATCGCGATCGTATGCACCAGCGTCTCGACTTTGGTCGGTGACGTATCCG
>JBFZBE010000001.1:0-8031 GCA_041308685.1 Phycisphaerae bacterium | reverse complement strand
CAGCGCCAAAATCGATGCCAACTACCTTGACGCCGACAGCCAAAGCAAGCCGGCCATTATGGGCTGCTACGGCATCGGCATCAACCGCATCATCGCCTCGGCCATCGAGAACGGCTACGACGAAAACGGGATGATCCTGCCGATCTCGATAGCCCCGTGGGAGGTCATTGTAACGCCGGCGGCCCCCGATGAGCCGGTGATGCAGGCCGCGGAGGCGATTTACAAGGCACTGGCCGAAAAGGGCGTGGATGTGCTGTTTGACGACCGCGACTTGCGGGCGGGCGTGAAGTTCAAAGACGCCGACCTGCTGGGCATCCCGATCCGCGTTACCGTTGGCAAAAAGACGCTGGCCGAAGGGCAGGCCGAATTGAAGCTGCGGACGGACAAGGAGGCCGCACTGATCCCGCTGGCCACAGCCGCCGAAGCGGTTGCCCAAAAAGCCGCCGCACTGAAGGCCGCATTGAACAAAGTCAGGTAAGGGTTTGTATGCCTGCGGGGTTAATATCCGAACACAGTAAAGGCCTAAAAGCCGTTTTCTTTGCGGTAAAAAACCGGCGTTTTGCCGAAATGTTTTTTGAGTACCTTGGACAGTTGCGAAGGACTTGAAAAACCTGCGTTGGAGGCAATTGTTTTCAGCGGCAAATCTGTTGTAACGATGCGGTCTCGCGCCTCTTGAGCCCGCATCACATTAAAATCCTGCATGGGTGTGCTGCCGGAAAGCCGCTTATAGGTACGCACAAAATGATATTTGCTCATAAAGACATGTTCGGCGATCGCGTCCAAAGTCAACGGTGAATAAAGATTTTTCCGCATAAATTGTCGCGCTTTTTGCACAAGATCGGCGGGTTTTTCCGCTTGGCAAAGCCGAAGATATTCCTGAACGATAGACCCCAGAAAAGCCAGCTTTAATGTCTCGTTCGGGTATTCGGCGCCGGCGATCTCATCCAGCAGCCATTGGGCCATCAGCCGCAACCGCCCATTGGCGTCCTGCACAACCATTGGGGGGTAAGAACAGTCATCCAGCCAGCCGAGATACAGTGTTTGCGTTGTTTGGTTGTGGGCATTCCATTCTTTGTGCGAGGTTCCGGACGGATATAGCAATGCATCGCCTTGCTTGGCGGACATCGCCCGATCGTCAAGGGTCAGCGACAATGCCCCCTGGCACAAAATAACCATTTCATGATAGCGATGTGAATGCGTCCGTATCGACCAGCCCGGAGGCATAACACATCGGCCGGAGCCGATAAATGTAAGTGTGCCGCGATACATAAGCAATATGTGTCCCCGAAATAGCAATTATTGACATTGTGTTCCTGTGCACAGGTGCTATAATCAAGATTGTAACCATGTGCCGCAGTATGTCAATATGCTTTTTTTACATCTTAAATGGGTTTTTGTGAAAAGTTAGGTTGTTCAATTTGAGGATGACTTTAGATTTTCGGAGAGCAAAAATGGGCAAAAAAATAGCAATGATCGGGGCTGGAAGCTTGGTTTTCTGCAAAACACTACTCAGTGATATCCTGGCGACTCCGGCGTTGTCGGATGCGACGATTACGCTGATGAACCGCACCGAGCCAAAGTTGAGGCGAATGGAGGATTTTGCCAAGCGGATTGTTAGGGACAATGGACTTCATACGGCCATCGATGCGACAACCGACCGCCGCCAAGCCATTAAAAATGCCGATTTTGTGGTGGTCATGATCCAGGTGGGGGGCGTCGATGCGTTCGAAATAGACTATAAAATACCTCTGGAATACGGTGTTGATCAATGTATTGGCGACTCCCTGGGACCGGGCGGCCTGTTTCGTGGATTGCGGACAATTCCAGTGCTGTTGGAGATCGCCCGTGATATGGAAGAACTGGCAAAACCGGGCGCCATTATGCTTCAATATGCCAATCCCATGGCCGCAAATTGTCTGGCCTTGGGCAAGGCGTCTGCGGTTGGTTTTGTCGGTTTATGCCACGGAGTACAGACCACGCTGGATTTGATTGCGGGTTATTGTCAAGTGCCCAAAGAGGAAATAAGTTATCTCTGCGGCGGCATCAATCACATGGATTGGTTTCTCAAACTCGAACATCAGGGACGCGATTTATATCCCCATTTGAAAGAGGTGTTTGAAAAACCCGAATATTATAAGAATGAGAAGGTGCGCGGCGAGGTGTTCCGGAATTTTGGCTATTTTATGACCGAAAGCACCGGCCACCTCAGCGAATATCTGCCGTGGTTTCGCAAAAATAAAAAGGCGTTGGAGCTTTACTGTGATGAACCCAGTTTCGGCGGCGAAAGCGGGGCTTATTACAAATGGTGCAAGGCGATCGCCGAAAAGTACGCCGAACATGACCCGCTTGAATTCGAATCGACCCAAATCCATCGAAGAAGTGTGGAATATTGTTCCTACATTATGGAAGCGGTCGCCTCCGGCAAGCCGTATCGATTTATGGGCAATGTCCGCAATGACGGCTATATCGCCAATTTGCCGGACGGCTGCTGTGTTGAGGTTCCCACGTTTGCCGACGACAACGGCCTGCATCCGGTGCGCATCGGCGCGCTGCCGCCGCAGTGTGCGGCGGCCTGTATGACCAACGTCAACAGCCAGCTCCTTGGCGCGGAGGCGGCCATCCCAAGCGATCCTGAAAAAATCGTACATGCGGCCGCGATGGACCCTCTGACCGGCGCCGTGCTGACCCTCAGCGAGATTCGCCGGATGTGCGGCGATATGCTGGAGGCCGAAAGAAAGTGGCTGCCGAATTTCAAGGGCAAGAAAATCGCGCAAAAAAAATCAATTTTGATCCCGGAAGATTGCAAGCCGGTCCAAGTGCCGCTGGACCCGGCGCTGGCGATCGGGCATCGATTCGGAAAATTGATCGAGCAGGATACCAGCAATATCGTTGACTTTGATTTTTGCACCAAGCAGCAGCTTTTCCATAAAGGCGACAAAAAGAAATAACCCTGTTGAGGAGTATTCTATGAAATCTGTTTTGAGCAGACGACATTTTCTTAAAGGCGCTTTGGGCGCGGCGGCCTTTCCTTATGTCATTCGTTCCTCAGCACTGGGCGGCGGCGGAAAAACCTCCCCCAACGAACGTGTGAATATGGGATTTATCGGCCTTGGCGGGCAGGGAACAGGGCATCTGGTCGGCGGCGCATGGACGTATGTTCCCGGCGGGTATATCGCCCGAGACGACGTGCAGGTGATGGCCGTCTGTGATGTGCGCCGGGAAAGGCGCGAATACGCCTGGCAGCGATGCAATCAGATTTACGCCGACCGTTTCGGCCGTCCGGGTTATGCGGATGTCAAAGCGTATAACGATTTTCGGGAGGTGTTGGCACGCACGGATATCGATGCGGTACTGCTGGCGCTGCCGTATCACTGGGCGGCGCCGATGGCGATCATGGCGATGCGCGCCGGCAAGGATGTGTATTGTGAAAAACCCGTCGCAATCACCATCCATGAAACACAACTCCTTGTCGATACCGCCCGCCGCTACGGGCGCATCTATCAGGCCGGAACCCAGCAGCGTTCGGAGTACGGCGGCAAGTTTCGGCGATCCTGCGAACTGATCCGCAACGGCCGGATCGGCCAGCTCAAGGAA
The DNA here is from genome assembly GCA_041308685.1 of Phycisphaerae bacterium. Taxonomy (GTDB): domain Bacteria; phylum Planctomycetota; class Phycisphaerae; order Sedimentisphaerales; family Anaerohalosphaeraceae; genus T3Sed10-213. Next base: position 4,437 of record JBFZBE010000001.1, on the reverse strand, counting down.
GTCTATGCGTATCGCGAGCCGGGTGCGTTTGTGCCGAATCCCTGGACATCGGATCATTCCGTTCCCGTACCGGAGGGGTTTGACTGGGACATGTGGCTGGGGCCGCTGCCCTGGCGTCCATACGCCGGAGAAGCGGTACACACGCTGCCCGGACTGTTTGTCGGCGATGTCAACTGGAGCCCGCACCACTATGATATTATCCAATGGACAGTCAATCCCGATCCCTCCGCACCGATAGAGGTCATGTATGAGAACGGCAATATTCATTATCGCTATCAAAACGGCGTCATTGTTCATTCGATGGGTTACCCCGGCGAATCCGTCGGCGCAGAGGGCGGGGCGTGTTTTGTCGGTACTTCCGGCCGGATCGCCGTCGATCGCAGCAATATCGTTTCCGATCCGGCGGCCTTTATCAGAGAGCCGCTTCTGCCTGACGATGCTCGCGTCTATTACGCTGACAATCATTCCGGCAATTTTCTGGACTGCGTCCGGAGCCGAAAAGCGCCTATCTGCGACCCGCAAACAGCCGCTTATACCATGAATGCAGTGCTGATCGGCGGTATCGCTTTGGCGCTGCAGCGCACTCTGAAATGGGATCCGGTCAAACTCCAATTTGTGGACGACCAGACCGCCAACCGGCTGCTGTCCTATGCACCGCGTATGCCCTGGATTATTGAATGAATTGCTGAATACACGCGACTTTTCCCTATGAAAGGCGGTTTATGAAAACCTGGTTTTTGAATCCGATGATCTTGCTGATCGTCTTATGTATTGTATGTCCTTTGCAGGCCATTGAGGAAGATGCGCTGATTGCGGTACTGCAATCCGACGCCGGCGCGGTTGACAAATGCGCTGCCTGCCAGCAGTTGAGGATTTATGGAACGGCCAAATCCGTCGATGCGCTGGCCTCGGTTTTAGCGGATGAACGCACAGGCCATGCCGCGCGATACGCGCTGGAGGCAATGCCGTACCCGCAGGCCGGTCAGGCGATGCGCAATGCGATCGGTCAAACTTCCGGCAGTGTTAAGGCCGGCCTGGTGGATTCGGTTGGCCGGCGTCGGGATGCCGACGCCGTACCACTGCTTGTGCCGCTGTTGTCGGATGCCGATGCGATGGTGGCCGTCGCAGCCGCTTCGGCGCTGGGAAGCATCGGCGGAAAAGAGGCCGCTGCCGCACTGGAAACCGCGTGTTCCTATTCCTCCTTGCCGGTCCAAACCGCTGCACTGCAGGGGCTTTTGCAATGTGCTGAACACGCAATCCGCATCGGGGATAGCTCCTCTGCGATTGCGTTATATCACAAACTTTTGCAGTGTGAAACATCTCCTGTCATTCGCGCCGCATCCTGGCGCGGATTGGCTTTGTCCGACACGGCACAGCGTTCTGCGCATATAGTCAAAGCTCTCTGCGGCAGCGACGCATTCATTCAGGACGCCGCACTCAAACTGGTGCGCGAATTGAAAGACGCCGCATTGATGACAAGCTGCGTGGGTCAGTGGGATTCTCTGCCTGCCGCAGCGCAACTGGCCGTACTGGATGCACATTTGCAGTTTGGTTCTGAAGCCCTTGAAACAGTTCATCTGGCAAGCCAAAGTCCTTATCTTCCGGTTCGCGTTGCGGCCTGGCAGGCGATGGCCGTGTTGAAAGATGCGTCATTGATTCCGGCCGCCATCAGCGCCGCATCAAAAGCCCAGGAGGAGGAACAAAAAGCCGCCCGCAATGCCCTGGTGCAAATGCACGGAACGGAAATGTACGATGCGCTGGTCGGGCATCTTGACCGGGCTGACGTGCAGGAGAAAATGGTAATACTGGGCGTGCTGGGCAAACGCGGCCAATTGCAAGCGGTATCGCTGCTGCTGGACTATGCCGCTTCGCCGGAATCGTCTGTTCGGGCGGCCGCGCTGGATGCGCTGGCTCAAATGGCCGTTGCGGATACACTTGTGCCGCTGCTTGATCTGATGGTCGCCGCCAAGACAAATGCTGACCGTCAGAAAATCCAAAAGTCACTTATGGCCGTTTGCCAGTCAAGCCCCGACAAGACGCAGGCAGGTCAATGGGTCATCGCGGCTTTGCATCGGATGCCTGCTTCCGAGTGTCATTATCTGCTGCCGCTTCTGGTAAAAACCCCGTCTCCCGAAGCATTGAACGAGCTGCAAACAGCCGCACGATCCGACCAAAAGCAGGTTGCTCAGGAAGCGATCCGCACGTTGGGACTGTGGCCGGATGCGGCGCCGACAACGCAGCTTTTTGAAATGGCTCGCACCCATACCGATCCCTATCTGCGTATCCTGGCGTTGCGCGGGGGGATCGCGACGGCGGGCATGGAGCCCGATCTTTCCGTGCGTGTTGCCATGCTTAACGATGCGATTGCAATGGCCAATCGGGCGGAGGAGAAAAAATTAGCGTTAAGCTATCTGGCGCGAACCCCGCATATCAAGTCGCTCGCATCGGCAATGTCCTGTCTGGAAGTCGGCCCGATCGCCGATGAGGCCGCTTTGGCGGCAGTTCAGATTGCAGACCAGCTTATTTACACAAATCAGAAAGAAGCCGTCGATGCATTAAACCGTATCCTCCAGAGGCCCGCGGCATCCTCGATAAAAGAAACGGCGGCGGCTGTTTTGTCCAAATGCGAAACAATCAAGGGGTTTCTGGCCGGATGGCAGATTTCCGGTCCTTATACACTCGAAAGCAATAATTTTAACCTGTTTCTGGATACGCAGTTTGCTCCCGAATCGCAGCACGGCTATGTTCTTCCATGGGTTACGATAACCGGCGGCTCGGCAGACGATCATCCGTATAAAGTGGATATTAAAAGAGCATATCCTCTGGTGGTTTGTACGGCCTATTGCCGCACCAAGGTCTGGTCGGACAAGGATCGCCGGGTGCGTGTGGAGGTCGGCAGCGATGATGGGTTTAAGTTTTGGATCAATGGAAAGCTGTTTGGAAAAAATCCGGCGGCACGCGGCTATCTGCCCGCCCAGGATATTTTTGAGGCCGACCTGCGAAAGGGATGGAATCTGGTGATGATCAAGATCACCCAGTTTACCGCCGGTTGGGAGTTTTCGGTGAAATTGACCGAGATTGACGGCTCTCCGATCAGCGATCTGTTTGTTACGCTGGATATCGGCAAGGACGATATTCCCTCCGCCGTTGAGCCGAATATGTCCGGCTTAGTCAAGGATGTGGAAGGGACGCTGCGGTTTGAGCGTATGCGCATCGGCGATGTAACGTATGAGGCCGCATCCGCGTTTGACGTTAATAACGACGGTACGACCGACATTGTATCGGGCGAATACTGGTTTGCGGGCCCCGATTATACGCAGAAGCATAAAATCTGCACAGTCCAGCCGGTCGGCGATTATTACGACGACTTTTCCGATTTCCCGATGGATGTCAATGGCGACGGATACCTGGATATCATTACCGGCGGATGGTGGGGCGAAACATTGCGCTGGCGCGAAAATCCCAGAGGACAGCCAACCGAATGGACGGTTCATGACATTGAAAAAACCGGAAACATCGAGACCACTCGGTTTTGGGATGTTGACGGCGACGGTTTTGTTGAAATTGTTCCCAATGCAGGCGGCAACCTGATCGTCTATCAACTGGTTCGGGATGAACATCAAAAGGGAACGGGAAAATTCAACAAACACATCATCCAGCAGGGCGGCATCGGGCATGGTTTGGGCTTTGGCGACATTAACGGCGATGAGCGGGGAGATTTTGTTGTCTCGAATGGATGGTTTGAATCGCCGCAAAAACCGTTCACTGACAAATGGACATTTCATCAGGAATTTGATCTGGGCGCCGCGAGCGTTCCGATTCTTGTGTATGATGCGGACGGCGACGGTCTGGCCGATCTGATCGAGGGCCAGGCCCACGGGTACGGGCTTAATTGGCGCCAGCAGAAAAAAGACCAAGACGGCAAACGGGTCTGGACGACGCATGAGATCGACCCCAATCGCTCACAGTATCACGATTTAGTGCTGGCGGATTTGGATAACGACGGCACACCGGAATTGATTACCGGAAAACGCTATCGCGCCCACGGCGATCACGACCCCGGCTCGTTTGACCCCGTCGGGCTGTACTATTTCAAGATTGAAAACGGGATGTTTAAGCGGATCACGCTGGACTATGGCCCGGCAGGACAGTCAAGCGGCGCCGGCATTTTTCTTTGGGTCGAAGATATGGACGGCAACGGATTCAAAGACATCCTCGCCCCCGGCAAGGAAGGGTTGTATCTGTTCAAAAATTCAGGGCCGGCTTCTTAGCGCTGTTTCCAGTCATACCGTTTCGTCATCGCGGCGAAGTAAAAAGTGAAAAGTAAAAAAGCAAAAAGACAGGGAAAAAGGCAAAAGGGACAGGATGCTTCCGGAAATACGGGTATTCTGAGTGGTTTTGCTCTTGTGCTGGAGAAGGTCGGCCAATACCGTAGAT